>JAHZEH010000281.1 GCA_019421925.1 Clostridia bacterium | reverse complement strand
GCAGATCGAGTTTCTCGCCCCTGCGCCCGAACAGGCACAGACCGCCCGCCTGGCCTGGCGCGCGGCCATGGAGCGGGGGGAACTCCCCCCCATGGAGGTCACCTCCTCCTATGGGCTGAGCTTTGAGATCGACGCCCTGGGCGTGAGCAAGGGTGCAGGCGTCCATATCCTTGCCGGGGCACGGGGCCTCACAGCCGATGAGATTCTCTGCGTCGGGGACAGCGAAAACGACGCCTCCATGTTCCACGCCTGCGCCCACTCCGTAGCCATGGGCAACGCCAGCGACGCCGTCAAGGCCCAGGCCAGGCATGTTACCGCCCCGGTTACAGAGGACGGCCTGGCCCTCGCAATTGAAAAATACGTGCTCGGCCTTTAACCCCGGCCCGGCGCGTTCCATCCATTTACATCAACCAGGAGGAATCTTCCCATGCCAATCAAGCTCATCGTCACGGACATTGACGGTACGCTCATCGACTCCCCCCGCTGTTTCGCCCCCTCCGCCCGGAACATGGAAGCCCTGCGCAGGGCCCGGGACGCGGGTATCACAATCGCCATCGCATCCGGCCGCAACCTGGCCTCCTGCACGGATTTCGCCCGCCAGATCGGCTTTTCCGGCCCCATCATCTGCAACAACGGCGCTGAGGTCTGGGAGGGCGAAAAGTGTTACTCCCGCCACTGCATGGACAATATTATTATCCCCTTCAGCCTGGAGTTCTCCCGCTCCCACCGGCTCATGCCCGTCATCTTCTCCACCATGGGCCTGTATATCCCCGACCAGGGCAGCGACGAGGCCAACGTCGCCACAGTGGACCGCCTGGTCAAAAACGACCGGGTGAATTACATCCAGCCCCTTGGCAGGCCTGAGCACTTTGCCCGGCTTTACAAAGAGGGCTTCTCCAAGATTCTCTTCAATGCCGAGAGCGACGAGGCCGCCTGGAACGCCCGCATGGACTGGGAATCCGCCGTGGCCCGGGGAGAGCTGCCCCCCATGGAGGTCACCACCTCCTATTTCCAGAGCTTTGAGATCAACCCCGACGACGCCAACAAGGGCACCGGCGTGCGCGACCTGGGCAAGGCCCTGGGCCTGACCAAGGATGAAATCATGGCCGTGGGCGACAATGAGAACGACGTCGGCATGTTCACCGAGTGCGAGTGGTCTGTGGTCATGGATAATGCCCGCGACGAGGTCAAGAAAAAGGCCAAATATGTCACTGCCTCCGTCACCGAGGACGGCCTGGCCCTCGCGATTGAAAAGTACGCACTGTAAGGGACGGGCGGCGGGGGAGTCCCTCCCCCGGACTCCCTCGCCAAAGGGACATCGCCCCTTTGGAATCCCTTTTGGGGAGAAATGATAAACGGCCATCCAAATGGATGGCCGTTTATTTGTCGGGCGGTATAAATTCCAGAATATCACCAACCCCGCAGGAGAGGACTGTACAGATCCTCGCTAAAACGCTCAAGTCTATTCGGCCCACTCTATTCTTACAGAGATTGTTCATCTGGGATCTCTGCAGCTCCGCCCGATGGCAGAACTTGTTCTTACTAAAGCCCGCTGTCTGAAACTGTTCCTCCAGTTTCATATGAATCGCCCCATATTCTATCATATCTTTCCCCAACCAAAACACATCCTTTCAACACAGCTTGCTTCACAGTCACCTCTATGGTTAAAAATCATATAAAAATCCCAGCGCCTGCGTATACGCAGACGCGTAACAACGAAATTTTCCGTAAACCCCTCTCCCCAGAAAAGCAAAAGGGACGGATGATTCCGTCCCTTTTGCTTTTCACAAAAAGTTTAGGGAGTGCAGGGGACTTTTACAAAAACCCCCTGCAAAAGCTCTCCCGCCTCACTGGGGATACTGCAGCAAAAAGTCGATGGGGTCGGTCAGGTCCTGGACGCTGGAGACAGCGCCCGGCAGATAGAAGCGCCCGATGCCCTTTTCATCCACAATCATGGTGACAGGCAGGGATTGAGAGGGCGAGAGATACGCGCCAAGCTGATTGTCGGCGTCGAGCATCACGTCGTAGGTAATGCCCGCCTCCTCCAGCATGGTCCTGAGCTCCTCCTCCGCCCCGGCGTTTTCAAAGGTGTTGACGGCCAGGAAGTTGACGGCGTCGCCATAGAGGGCGGCAGCCTCGGCGAAGTCGGGCAGCTCCTTGACGCACCAGCCGCACCAGGTGGCCATGAGATTGATAACCGTCACCTTGCCCTCGTAGTCGGACAGCTTGGCCGTGCCTCCCGCCAGGATGGGACGCTCATAGTCCAGCAGCTCATGGTCGTTCAGATACTGGCGCATGGTGTCCGCCTCCTCCTCGGTGAAGGAGCGGGGCTGGTAGCCCGTGTCTAAAGCGTCCATTGGAACAGGGGTCTGGGCCGGTTCCGGCGTACTCTCCTCCCCAAGACCGGCGCTGTTTTCAGGCGCGGCACTGCTCTCCGGCGCGATGCCGGGCGCCGGGGAGGGCTGAGCCTCCTTGGAGGCGCAGGCCGCGAGAGGCAGGGCCAGCAGCGCGGCCAGGCACAGGGAAATCCATTGTTTTTTCATGAGAAAGGTCCTCCATTCTGTGAGTGCTGAAAAGTGCTGACGCATACTTTTCGAAGTCGCCCCTTCCCCCAAGTGATCGGTTGGAGTGAGCTAAAAGGGATAAATCGCCCGGACTCGGACTGAAAGCACAGGAAACGCGGCCCCGGGGAATAGATTAAGCCAGTGTCGCGAACCAGGACAGACTGCCCGTTGCCATCATCACCCCCAGGATGATGAGCAGCGCGCCGCTGAGCTTGCGCAGAAGCGGCGTATACTTGTTGAGCTTCCGCATTTTGGGCAGGAGCACCCGCAGGAATACCGCCGCCAGGAGAAAGGGGAGCGCCAGTCCCAGGGCGTAGACAAAGAGCATACCGACACCCTTCCACACCGTAGCGCTGCGGGCGGCCAGCATGAGTACCGACGCCAGGGCCGGACCAATGCAGGGGGTCCATCCCAGGCCGAATGCCCCGCCCATGATGAGGGCCCCCAGGGGCCCGGCGATCTTGCGGGGCTGAATACGGTGTTCCCGCTCCAGGAAGGGCATGGGGATGATGCCCGTCATGAAAATGCCCAGCAATACGATGATAATGCCGCATATAATGCTCATGTACGGTAAGGAAGCAAGCAACCGAAAACAAGAGATAGACCGCC
>JAHZEH010000280.1 GCA_019421925.1 Clostridia bacterium | reverse complement strand
GGACCCTGCCCTGCTATGAGGATTTTCTGTGGATTTATGAGCACCTCCTGGAGGGCTGCGGTTCCAGCGGGGAGGCCGAGGTGCTGAGCCGGGGATTTGTGGAGAAGGTTGAACCGCTGCTGCAGGAGGACGAGCCCGCCCATGTGATCGATCGGGATACCCTGTATCTCTACCTGGCGGACAACCTCACCCTGACATGGACGGAGAAGGCCCAATCCACCGAGAAGGTGAGCTATTCCAAAGTGTATATTGAGGACGACACCCTTGCCAAGGGCAAGACCAGGGTTGTCACAGAGGGCAAGGCGGGCAAGGCCCGCAATACCTATGCAGTAACCTTTGTGGACGGCAAGGAGGAAAAGAGAGAGCTGACCGCCCAGAAGGTGGTGGAGGCCCCCGTGACGGAGGTTATCGCCAAAGGCACCAAGGCCGCCGTCTCCACGACCACCACAACCACTACGAACCCTGCGCCCGCTTCGGGCACGGGCGGATATTGGCCGGGCACCACCATCGGCAAGGGCGTCGACTATCCCAACATCGACACCACCCGCAGCCGCCCGAACTCCGGTCAGGGGATTAAGGGCCCCTCCACCAGCCTGAATTTTATCTATCCTGTCAAAGGGGCGGGTAAAAGCAGCATCAGCTCCTATTTCGGCTGGCGCTACGGGCGCATGCATTACGGTGTGGATATCTTTGATAACAGGGGGACCAAGCTGATCGCCAGTGAAAGCGGCACTGTCACCAGCTATACGGGCGCCCACTCGGGTTACGGTCTCATTGTCGAGATCAAGCACTCGGACGGATACACCACCCGATATGCCCACTGCAACGAGATCCTCGTCAAGGCGGGGGACAAAGTGAGCAAGGGGGATGTGATTGCCACCATGGGCGCCACCGGCGTCGAGGTGTCCGGCCCCCATGTCCACTTTGAGATACGCTGCGACGGCGTGCCGTACAATCCGGAGTTCTATCTGAATTAAAAAAGAACCCCCCTGATTCTCTGGGTTTCAGGGGGGCTTTGTGTTTATATGTGGGCTTTACCCTTCAAAATACCCTTTAGAGATTCCGGCAAAAATTCTGTGTAAGCGCTACGCCCTCTTTTTGCATGTCCTGGGCAAAGCAGCGATATGTGTCGAGGGTGAAGGAGACCGAAGAGTACCCCAGAAGATCGGAGACGGCTTTGGGGTTAGCCCGGCCCGGAGAGCATTGACGGCGGCGGCGCGCCTGAGATCGTGAAATCTATGGTTCGAGATACACCCATAAAACGCAGCTTGAATTGTACTGTGGCAATAATGATTCCCAAAGACATTGCGAAATACTAAATCCCCAAACTTGTTTGATAAAAAAACGGATAGGGCCGGGCGGCGGGATTCCAGGTTTTCAAATGTGTACGTATCAATATCAAGACCATTAAGAAGATTGAGGTTGCATTTAGCGCATGTTTTGGCTATAATCACAGGCACGGTATAGTACAAAAGCTCCAATTAAAGAATGTTGCGCAGCTTTTAACCCGGCTGTCTCAATCTTATTGAATGGAGCGGTACGGCGGAACCGGAGTCTGTTTGGGGACCAGGAAACCCTTAAACGGTCCTCCGGCTGATACTGAGGTTTCAGTTCGCATATACCTGAACCAACAAAACCAAGGAGGAAGTTTCATGAAAAGAACACTTTGCCGCGCATTGTCCGTCATAGCCGCGGTGGCTATGCTGGCCGGATGCGCACCCAAGGAAACAGCTGCGCCCACCCCCACCCCTGTCACGACTCCCGCCTCCTCGAATGAGCCCGCCGGAGCCTATACCGACGGCGTCTACCATGCCGCGGGCACAGGCCTCAACGGCGACGTTAACGTTACGGTTACCGTGGAAAACGGCATGATCTCCAAAGTTGAGATCGGCGAGAACAAAGAGACCGAGGGCATCGGTACGCTGGCTATTGACGCCCTGCCGCAGAAGATCATTGACGCCCAGTCCGTGGAAGTTGACGTTGTGGCTGGCGCTACGATCACATCGCAGGCTATTCTGGAGGCAGTGAAGAAGGCCCTCTCCGGAGAAACCAACGATCAGGCCGCAGAGGTTGTTCTTCCCTTTGAGAAACCCGACGTTATTGTCGTTGGGGCAGGCATTGCCGGGCTCACCGCCAGTGTCAAGGCCGCCGAGCTGGGCGCCAATGTGCTGGTGCTTGAGCAGGCCGCCCGTGTAGGCGGCAGCGGCAACCTGGCCGGCGGCTCCATCGTGGGCGCGGGCACCATCATTGAGAAGGAGGCTGGCATTGAGGACAGCCCTGAGCTTCTCTATGAGGACTTCATCCGCTTGGGCGGCGAGGGCAACTTTGTTCCTCTGACGGCCCGTACCTTTGCTGAAAATTGCGCTCGCGCCGTGGACTGGCTGGATCAGGTGATCGGCGTTGACTTTGGGGAGCGCACCCCCACCTATGGCGCGTATGAGCCTCTCAATGTACCCCGCGTGGCTTTTGCCGTGCCTGCGGATGGCGACGTGTCCAAATCCAGCGGCAAAGGCGCCTCCGGCTTCGTAAAGGCCCTGAGCGGCAAGCTGGAGGAGTACGCCGCTGAGAGCAAAGCCTGCCTGCTCCTCGAGACCGCCGCCACCGAGCTGGTCATGGAGGATGGCGTGATCACCGGCGTAGTTTCCAGGAACAAGGACGGCGTGGAAACGACCTATACTGCGCCCTCTGTGATCCTTGCCACCGGCGGTTACGGTCACAATGAGGCGTGGTTGAAGGAGTATAACTTCACCAACGTGGCAACCTCCGCACCCTCTACCGCCACAGGCGCAGGCTATGATTTTGCCAAGGCGGCGGGCGCCGTCTTCAACGGCATGGACTTCTGCACCGCTTATGGTGGCTGCGTCCCCGTCACCGGCTTTGACAAGAGCCTGACCATTAATACCTACAGCTTCCCCGAGGCCATCTGGGTAGATCTCGACGGCAAACGTTTCTGTGATGAGACCAAGGCCGATTCCAAGGTGAAATCCGATTCTTGGACCGAGGCGAAAGACAATATTGTCTTCTCTATCTTCCCTGCCAGCGTAAAGACCGCCGAGAACAACCCTTTCCTGGGTGTTGAGGATGGCTGGGCGAAGCTCGAAGAACTGGCTGCCGAGGGGAAATATGTCTTTAAGGCAGAGAGCGTAGAGGAGCTGGCCAAACTGGCCGGCATTGATGCGGCCGCTCT
>JAHZEH010000279.1 GCA_019421925.1 Clostridia bacterium | reverse complement strand
CTCCCTCTGGGCGATGGCTTCCTCGGTACGCTTAAGTTTCCCCAGCATGCGCCGCCATTCCGCTTTCCGCTCCTTTTCCGCCCTGTAATCGTTGAGCGGTTTGGGCTCCGGTGCAGGGTCAGCCGCATCGGGGAGGGGGGAAGATGACCGGCGGGCCTGCTGATAGGCGTCATAATTGCCCGGAAAACTCATCATGCCGCCGGGCTGCAGCTCCAAAACACGGGTGGCGAGCTTGTTGATGAAGTAGCGGTCATGGGAGATGATGAAGAGAGTGCCCTCATACTCGGAGAGGGCGTCCTCCAGCGCCTCACGGGAGGGAATATCCAGATGGTTTGTGGGTTCGTCGAGGAGCAGCAGGTTGGCCCCGGAGAGCATCAGTTTGAGGAGGGAAAGTTTGGCCCGCTCCCCGCCGCTCAGGCTCTCGATGGGTTTGAACACATCGTCCCCCCGGAAGAGAAAGGCAGCCATAGCGCTGCGGACCTCCGTCTGAGTCAGTTTGGGGTAGGCGTCCCATACCTCGCTGATAGCGTCCTTGCCATAGTCCAGGAGGGCCTGGGTCTGGTCGTAATAGCCCGCCTCAATGTTGGCCCCCAGAGTGCACCGGCCGCGGTCCGGGGCCAGCCTGCCCAATAAGATTTTGAGCAGGGTGGTCTTGCCGCAGCCGTTGGGTCCCAGGAGGAAAATGCGCTCGTTTTTGGCGATATGGAGGTCTACGTCCTCAAAGAGCACGCGCCCGCCAAATCCCTTGGAGAGGCCCTTGCCCAGGATCACGTCGTTGCCGCCGCCCGGCCGGACAGGGAAGCGGAAGCGCATCCCGTCGGGGGATTCCTCCGGCTTCTCCAGCGTCTGCTCCAAACGGGCGATCTGCTTGAGCTTGCTCTCCGCCGTCCTGATGTTGCGCTCCCGGTTCCACTGGCGCTGCTGGGCCACGATGCCCTCGATCCGCTCAATCTCCCGCACCGTGTTGGCGTAGTGGCGTGCGGCAATCTCCCGGGCCTGGGCCTTCTTCTGCAGAAAGGTGGTATAGTTGCCCTGGAAGGAGGTCAAATGCCCGTTCTCCAGCTCGAACACCCGGCGCACCACCTTATCCAGGAAATAGCGGTCATGGGAGATGACGACGACCGCGCCGGGATAGGTGGAGAGATATTCCTCCAGCCACTCCACGCTGGCGATATCCAGGTGGTTGGTGGGCTCGTCCAGAAGCAGCAGGTTGGCTCCCGAGAGGAGCATACGGCAGAGGAGGACTTTGGCCTTCTCGCCGCCGCTGAGGGAATTTACGCTCTGGGCGAGCATCTCGTCGGTGAAGCCCAGGCCGAGCAGCGCGGAACGGGCCCGGCTGCGGAAGGTATAGCCCCCTTCCCGTTCGAACTGCTCGCTCAGAGTGTGCTGGCGGCGGATGAGCCCGTCTATGTTTCCACCCTCCCGGCGTGCCTGTTCAATTTGCGCGGGAAGCGCCGCGAGTTCCTCCTCAATGGCCATGAGGGGGCGGAAAACCTCAAGCGCCTCCTCGTAGGCGGTGAGGGGGGAGTCGTGGGTCACATGCTGCTGCACGTATCCCAGGCGGGTGAGCTTGGAGAGGTGCAGTTCGCCGCCGTCGCTGTTCTCCTCGCCGGTGATCATACGGAAGAGGGTGGTCTTGCCGCAGCCGTTGACTCCCACAAGGCCGACGCGGTCTCCCTCTGATATCTCAAAACTGACATCCGAAAAGAGCGTGCGGACGCCATAGAATTTGGATAGTTTGCTTGCGCTCATCAGTACCATTGCCGTTTACTCCTTGCACTTCATGCGCGAATCATCATATCATATTTTTTGCAAATTTCAAAATAGGGGCATTCGGGAGAAAATCAATAATATTCCTAGGGAGATTGAGAAAACAGGGGAATAAATGGAAGGATTTTTCATGTTTGATGAAAGAAGCACTTCAAAATATGGACAATCTGGTGTATAATTCATATGTCCATGTGGATATCTTGTTGCAGGACGCAACAAAAAACTAGGAGGAACTCAAAACATGAAAAAGTTTGTGTCTATCCTGATGGTTGTGCTGATGAGCGCAACGCTGCTGGCCGGCTGCGGCGGCGGCACGACGGAACCCACCCCCGCACCCACCGACGCCGGCACCGCGACTGACACCCCTACCGATGCCGGTACTCCCACCGCCGCTCCCCCCGAGGCTCCTGCGGTCGCGGAGGGATTTGAGATCGCCATGATCACGGATGTTGGAACCATTGACGACCGGTCCTTCAACCAGGGCACCTGGGAGGGCATCAAGCAGTATGCCGAGGAGAAGGGCATCACCCACAAGTATTACCAGCCCACGGAGCAGACCGACGACGCCTATCTCAGCTCCATTGATCTGGCCGTCAAGAATGGCGCCAAGATCGTGGTAACCCCTGGCTTCCTTTTCGAAGGGCCCATTGGTATTGCCCAGGATCGTTATCCTGACGTGACCTTTGTTCTGATCGACGGAAATCCCACTGTGGACGGCGCCATCAAGATCAATTCCAACGCTGTCGGCATTACCTATGCTGAGGAGCAGGCTGGCTTCCTGGTAGGCTACGCTGCGGTCAAGGACGGCTTCACGAAGCTGGGCTTTATGGGCGGCATGGCCGTCCCCGCGGTCAAGCGCTATGGCTTCGGCTTTATCCAGGGCGCCGAACTGGCTGCCAAGGAGATGGGCGTGAGCGGCGTTGAGATCAATTACCACTACACCGGCGGTTTTGCTGCGACGCCTGAGGCTCAGACTCTGGCTGCGACCTGGTATCAGGGCGGCACTGAGGTCATCTTCGGGTGCGGCGGCGCGGTCGGCAACTCCGTGATGGCCGCTGCCGAGGCGTCCACCGACAAGTATGTCATTGGCGTGGACGTGGACCAGAGCGGCGACTCCGCAACGGTCATCACCTCCGCCATGAAGGGCCTGGGCGCATCTGTTTATCAGATGCTGGAAGCATTCTACAACGGAACTTTCCCGGGCGGCCAGTCCCTGGTCCTGGATGCCACCAACAAGGGCGTTGAGATTGCTATGTCCACTGCCAAGTTCCGCACCTTTACGCAGGCGGACTACGATGCGGCGTTTGCCAAGCTGACTGGCGGCGAAGTCGTCCTCAAGAAGGACGTGGACGCTGACGGCAATGAACTTGCTCCCGCCAATATGACGGATGGCACTGTGAAAGTAACGGTTGTTGAATAAGTCCGAGTGTCTACAAAGGGCGCGCA
>JAHZEH010000278.1 GCA_019421925.1 Clostridia bacterium | reverse complement strand
AGGAGGTCGGGGCCCAGTTTCAGAGAATTGACGACGTGCGGGAGTACAACCAGTACAAAGTCTTGGCTGCGCTGCAGGGGGAGGAGATCGCCCTGCGGCATTTCAGCCAGACCACGGGCTATGGCTATGACGATCTGGGCAGGGACGCTCTGGAC
Organism: Clostridia bacterium; assembly: GCA_019421925.1. Lineage (GTDB taxonomy): Bacteria > Bacillota > Clostridia > Christensenellales > CALWSW01 > JAHZEH01. The sequence continues at coordinate 3,062 of JAHZEH010000278.1, read as the reverse complement.
CGGGTGTTCGCACGGGCGCTGGGAGCTGAGGATGCGCTGGTGCGCCCTCAGCTCGCCTCGGGCACCCATGCCCTTGCCATGATGCTCTTCGGGCTTCTGATGCCGGGCGACGAGCTACTCTCCGCCACGGGCAAACCCTACGATACGCTGGAGGAGACCATCGGCATCTCAGGCGATGCCTGGGGCTCCCTGCGCAGTTATGGTGTGACCTACCGACAGGTGGAATTGAAAGAGGATGGGGCTCTGGATGTCGAGGGCATTTTGGAGGCGTTGACCCCAAGAACCAGACTGATCCACATCCAGCGCTCCCGGGGCTATTCCTGGCGGCGGGCCCTGCGTGTGGAGGAGATCGGCGCGGCCATCTCCCGCATCAAGGCGGCGCGGCCCGACGTCCTGGTGGACGTGGACAACTGCTATGGGGAGTTTACCGCCCTTCAGGAGCCGTTGGAGGTGGGGGCGGATATCATTGCCGGTTCCCTCATTAAGAATCCCGGCGGCGGCATCGCGCCCACCGGCGGATATCTGGCCGGGAGGAGGGAGCTCATTGACCGCGTCGCCAACCGTCTGACCGCGCCTGGCATCGGCCGGGAGGTGGGCTCCTATGCGGCGAGCTACGCGCCCTTTTTCCAGGGCCTGTTCCTCGCGCCCCATGTGGTGGCTGAATCCCTCAAGGGGGCGGTGCTGTGCGCCCGCGTCTTTGAGAAGCTGGGGATGGATGTCCTGCCTGGAAGCGGGGAGGAGCGCCAGGACATTATCCAGTCCATCCGCTTTGGGGAGGAGGGGCGTCTGGTATCCTTCTGTGAGAGCGTCCAGCGCATCTCCCCGGTGGACAGCAATGTGGTGCCGGTGCCCTGGGACATGCCGGGCTACCAGCACCAGGTCATCATGGCGGCGGGAGCTTTTGTGCAGGGCAGCTCCATTGAGCTCTCCGCAGACGCGCCCATCACGCCTCCCTACATCGCCTATATGCAGGGGGGGCTGACGTATGATCATGTCAAGCTGGCCGTAATGGCCTGCGTGCAGGACATGGTGAGGAAGGGGAGCATTGAGCTGCCCCGGTGACGGAACGCCTCTAAACACAAAAGCAGTCCCGCAGGACTGCTTTTGCACAGTGGGCGATGGAGCTTAAAAAATCCGCATCAGGCCGACGACTTTTCCCAGAATGGTTACGTCCGTTGCGAAGATGGGCTCCATGGAACTGTTCTCAGGCTGGAGGCGGACGCGCCCGTCCTCCTTGAAAAAGCGTTTGACCGTGGCGCTGCCGTCATTGGTGCAGTCGTCGGGCAGCATAGCCACGACGATATCGCCGTTGGTCACATTCGTGTCAGGCAGGACGATGATCTGGTCGCCGTCGAGAATACCCGCCTCGATCATGCTCTCGCCCTTGACGTTGAGGATAAAGGCGTCCTCGCCTTTTACAAAGTCCAGGGGAAGGGAAACATAGCCCTGAATGTCCTCTTGGGCCAGTATGGGAATGCCGGCGGTGACTTTGCCGAGAATGGGGGTGCGCACGTGTTTGGTGCGGTTGCGCTGCACCTCCACGAGCTCAATGGCGCGGGGCTTGGTGGGATCCCTGCGGATGAGGCCCTTGCGTTCCAGGCGCTCCAGGTGTCCATGCACGGTGGAGGTGGACTTAAGGCCCACAGCCTGGCAGATCTCACGGACGGAGGGCGGATAGCCCCGTTCCTCCTGGTGCTGCTTGATATATTCATAGATCATCTTTTGTGGAGCGCTTAGTTTTTCCATAACGTTTCCTCCAAACGAACATTCGTATTTGTTTAATTAGATTATAGCATACTGTTTCTGAAAAATCAAAACAAATGTTCGCGGAACTATAAATTTTTAGGGGGTGGTCCTCATGAAACAGTGCGTCCTGTACGATCGGGAATGCATCGAATGCGGAGAGTGCAATATGTGCGACCTTGACCCGACCAAGGTGTGCGATAATTGCATGAAGTGCGTCCAGACGGACGCGGATTATAAGGAGCTTGTCATTGCGGATATTCTTGACGGGGAGGAGAATGTTGCTCCCATTCCCTCTCAGATTGACCGGGAGGAGCTGTCCCAGGCCTGGAAGGCGCTGAGGGACTCCGGCCTCTGGAAAGAGGAGGAGGGGGAAGAGGACTAATCCTCCCGCAGTTTGATTACCCTTGCCGCCATCCTGCGCCGTTCATCGGTCTGGGCAGCATAATGCTTCCGGGTCGTATTGACGTCCTTGTGCCCCAGAACATCGGCCACCAGATAGATGTCGCCAGTCTCCTGGTAGAGCATGGTTCCATAGGTGCTGCGCAGTTTGTGGGGGGTGATCTTCTTGAGGGGCACGGCGGCAGAACTGTATTTTTTCACCAGATTCTGGACGGCCCTGGGGGTGATGCGCCGCTTCTGCATAGAGAGGAACAGGGCGTTTTCGTGGCCCTCCAGGGGGACGATCTGCTCCCGTTCGGCAAGATATTCACACAGGGTGAGGGCTACCTCGTCGCTGAAATACAGGATCACCTGATTGCCCCCCTTACGGGTGACCCGGAAGCCGTTGGTCTCAAAATCCAGATCCTGTATGTTCAGGCCCACCAACTCGCTGATACGAATACCTGTTCCAAGAAAAAGCGTGATGATCGCGGTATCCCGGCAGCCCGTGTGGGCGTGGTATTTCTGTTGGCCGGGGCTGAGATTTTTACCGTCGTCCACCGCGTCCAGGAGGTCTGCAGCCTCATTGGCTTCCAGACGGAGGATGGGCTTTTCGTGCAGCTTAGGCGTGTCGATCAGGGAGGCCACGTTGGACGAAATTTTTTCCTTTTTGAAGAAATACTTTAATAGGGAGCGAAGGGCGGCAATTTTGCGAGCCTTTGCCCGTTCGTGGTTTTGGTAGGAATGGCCGCCTTCGGCCTCATAGTCGTCCAGATAGGCCATAAATAGCTCAATATGGTCGGCGCGGACGGCGTTTAAATCGGCCAAGGTGAGTTCTGTGACTTTTTTTTCGCGGTATTCCTCGATCTCCGAGGTCAAAAAGCGGAAAAAAACATGCAGGTCGAGCGCGTATCCATAGCGGCTGAGCACCGACGTAG
>JAHZEH010000277.1:1465-3252 GCA_019421925.1 Clostridia bacterium | reverse complement strand
GTATTTTCTGTGCTATCTGATCCTGTTCTTTATCACGTTCGCATTTTTACTGTATTTCAGGGCATCGCGCAGATTTCCACGGTTCAATCCCAATATCCTGTCTTTGGGATCCGTCTTTTCCTTTATCATTTGCCTCTGGGCCTGCGCTGTCACGGCGCTTGACCAGTTTGGCGGCAATGGCCTGATCGTATATTGTTATATGCTCCCCACTGTCGCCGCTCTGAGCATCCTGCGTCCCCGGCAGAGCATTTTCATGTTTGGAGTGTCCTGCATTCTTTTGAATATCGTGCTGATCTGCTTGCCCAATGGCTATCACAATTTATTCAGCAACATTATCAACAGCGTTTTTATCACGCTGATCTCCATGTTTATCTCGATCAGCTCCTATTTCTCAAAGTATGAAGCCCATTACAACCGATTGATTATTGAGCAGCAGTATGAGGAGATCTGCTCCATGAACATGCAGCTCAATCAGCTCGCCATCACCGACCAGCTTACGCAGCTCTACAACCGCCGCTACTTGGAGGAGACGGTTGCCCATAATCTCTCCTCTGTTGAGTTGGCTGGCCGGGCCGTTGCCGGCATGATGATCGATATTGATTTTTTCAAGGAATACAACGATCGATATGGCCATCAGGCCGGGGACCGCTGCCTGCAGGCCATCGCAAAAGTACTTCGGGAGTGTGCCGAGAATACGGACGCCTCTGTCGTGCGTTATGGGGGCGAAGAGTTCTTTCTCTGCCTTTTCGATTGCAGCAAGGACACCGCCATGGAGACCGCGGAATCCATTCGTCAGTCTATCTGCGCCTGCAACTTCTCCCATGCCGCCCGGTCAAGCCCCGATATCACCGTCAGCATTGGCGTATACTACTGCAGCCCCAATATGGCAGGCGGCATCTCATTGAGTTCCATCGTATCCCACGCCGACCTTGCCCTGTATCAGGCCAAAAAGCAGGGGCGGAACCGTTGTGTGCTCTACGGCCCAGAAATGTAACATAAAAGCCCCCGGCAATATTGCCGGGGGCTTTTTCTGGCCACCCTGAGCCCCTACTTCTCCCCCACTCCCAGCCGTTTGAGAAGAAGGGCGCGCTGATTGATGAACATCTCGGTAATTTGGTAACTCTCCGTCTCCTCATAGGAAATCCTGTGGATTTTCCCCCCATCAAAGGAGAGGATGTCTGCGCCCGGAAAGCCCAGAAGAATGGCCGAGTGAGTTGCGATAAGAAACTGCGTCCCCCTCTGGGCCAAATCACTCATCTGTGCCAGCACAGCCAACTGCCGTTGCGGGGAGAGAGCGGCCTCGGGCTCGTCCAGCAGATAGAGAGCCTTGCCATTAAAGCGGTTCTGCATCAGGGCCAGAAAACTCTCCCCATGGGACTGCTCATGGAGAGATTTCCCACCATAGCTCCGATAGGGTATAGGCTCCCCCTCCTCGTACTCGTCCAATTTGCTGGCAACATTATAGAAACTCTCCGCCCGCAAAAAATAGCTGTCCCTGGGCCTGCGGTATCCCTTCACGACGGTGATGGCTTCGTTGAGCGGGGAGTGGGTGTCCTTGGTGGAAAAGTTGAAGTTTCTGGATCCCCCCTCCGGATTAAATCCGTAGGCCACAGCGACGGCCTCCAGGAGCGTGGATTTCCCCGTGCCGTTTTCGCCCACAAAAAATGTAACGCTACTCTCAAAGTCCAGGCTTTTGACCGAGCGCAGCGCGGCAATATCCCGCACATAGGAGTTACGGGGCAGAGTGTCCCAATTGAACCGGACGCCCTGGATAAACTGCTGGTTCA
>JAHZEH010000277.1:0-1455 GCA_019421925.1 Clostridia bacterium | reverse complement strand
CCGGCAGGCCAGATAGCTCCTCAGCCCGCTGTGGCAATTTACATAGATTGCTTTTGCGGGGTCAAGCCTGGAGAGGTTGTCCCGCAGCTCATCCAACGGGATATTGACGCTTCCCTCAATGTGCCCCCTCTCAAACTCCCTCTCTGTGCGCACATCCAATTGAATCACACTTCCGTCCTGCGGCAGCGCGGCAACATCCTCCCAGTGGTACTGCCTGAGCAGTCCCCCTCTGACATTGCTGATGACAAAACCCGCCATGTTGACGGGATCCTTGGCGGAGGAATAGGGGGGCGCATAGGCCAGGTCCAACTCCTCAAGGTCCGTCCCGGTCATGTGCCCGTGGATGGCCGCGGCCAGCACATCAATTCTCTTGTCAACCCCCTCGAACCCCACAATCTGCGCCCCCAATATCTCCCCGCCCTCCCGGTGGAAGAGGGTTTTGATGGTCATGTCCGTGGAACCCGGGTAGTAGGTTGCATGGGATGCAGAAAAAGTGACCACTCTGTCGTAGGGGATGCCCGCCGCTTTGGCCGCCTTCTCGTTGATGCCGGTGGAGGCCACTGTCATATCGAAGAGCTTGATGACCGAGGAACCCTGAGACCCGGAAAATGAGCTGTTCCTGCCGCAGATATTGTCCGCCGCAATGCGTCCCTGTTTATTTGCCGGTCCGGCCAGCGCAATGAGGGCCTTTTTCCCCGTCACATAGTGACGGACCTCCACAGCGTCGCCCACCGCATAGATGTCAGGCTTTGAGGTCTCCATCCTCTCATTAACCACAATGGCGTCCTTTGCCCCGAGGGCCAAACCCGCCTCCTTTGCCAGCCTGGTCTCAGGCAGAACGCCGATGGCCAGAATCACAAAATCCGACTCCACCGGCTCCCGCCCCTTGAGCAGGGTCAGCAGCATTCCGTTCCTCTCTGAAAAGCCCTCAATTGTTTCTTTCAGGCGCAGGTTCAGCCGGTGATCCCGCAAATACGCATGGATACCGCAGGCCATGTCGTAGTCCACAGGGGGCAGCACCTGATTGCTCCGCTGCAGCAGCGTCGTGTCAATCCCCCGGTGCAGCAGGTTTTCGGCCATCTCCAGGCCGATGAAACCGCCTCCTATGACCACGCCCGCCCCGGGCTGTTCCCTCTCCAGGTATTCCCGGATGCGGTAGGTATCCTCCACTGTGCGCAGGGTAAAGATACGCTCATGGTCAATGCCCGGCAGCTCCGGCCGAACCGCCTTGGCCCCGGGGGAGAGAATCAACTTGTCGTAGGCCGTTTCATACAGAGTACCATCCTCCAGCCGCCTGATCGTAACCGTTTTATTTTCCGGATCAATGCGCAGCGCCTCATGCCCAACTCGCACATCAATGCGAAACCTTCTCCAGAAACTCTCTGGGGTTTGGAGCGTCAGATCCTCCTTGTCCTCAATAACCCCTCCAATATAATAGGGCAGGCCGCAGTTGGC
>JAHZEH010000276.1:1297-3255 GCA_019421925.1 Clostridia bacterium | reverse complement strand
CCCTGCGCTATCTGCGCGCACACCCGGAAATTGTCGGGCGCCTCTCCTCTCTCTCCCAGTATATGCGCACCGGTCTGAGGGCCCGGAATATCCCCATCCGCATGTCTGAAACCCCCATTATCCCCATCTATACCTACGACCCTGTCACAACCCTCACGGTCGCCAAGGAGCTCTATGACAGCGGCGTCTACGTAAATCCCGTCCTTCCCCCTGCTGCGGCCCCCAACGAGTGCCTGCTCCGCACCAGCTATATGGCCACCCATACGGAGCCCGTGCTGGACGAGGCGATGGACATCATCCAGAGCGTCCTGCAAAACCATCCGGTTCAGACAGGAAAATAAACGCATGTCTAAAAAGTGCAAATGCACTTTTTAGGGGGATGCCCTTCGTCTGGCCGTTTCGTCCCCGGCCAGTTTCGCGCAAAGAAACCCTTATGAAGCAGTGATTCTGCTCACGGCATGCTGCCGCTTATGATTGAAAGGAAAGGGGCTTTCCCCTCAACAGACCGGAACAGATTTTCGTCAGCCAAAGGCCGCCCCAAAGGCGGCCTCTTCTTCATTGACAAAACTATCAGTTGATAGTATCATACTGACAACTGATAATTTGGTGGAGGTCTTCCATGACAACCCGTGAAAAAATCCTGGACGCTTCCCTCCGACTGTTCGCCGAAAGAGGCTTCGGCTCCGTCTCCCTGCGGCAGATCGCGACCGCTGTGGGCATCCGGGAGAGCTCCCTGTACAACCATTTCAAGAACAAACAGGAGCTGTTTGACACCATTGTCGAAACCTGCTTCCAGAGGGCGGAAGCCTACTTCCACAGCCACAGTCTGCCCTTTTCCCAAAGCGACGACCTCTCGGTCCTCACCAGCCGGGACCCGTCCGCCCTCTCCGCCTCCGTCCTGGCAATCTTTGAGTATTTCTTCACGGATGAATACAACGTCCTGTTTCGCAAACTGTTGACGCTCAGCCAATTTCAAAGCGGCAGAGCCAGAATGATCTACCGCCAGCTCTACGTGGACTATCCACTTGCCTTCCAAACCCACCTGTTTGAAAAGCTGATCCGGACCGGAGAGCTCAAACCCTCCTCTCCCGGGGATTTGGCTACGGAGTTTTACGGGGCCGTCTTTCTGTTTATTCACACATGTGACAGCTTTGAGGAGGCAAGGCCCCGTATCCTCGCCCATCTCGGAAACTTCCTCCAAAATCATCAAAGTGAGGTCCCGTCATGAAAACTATCATTCTCTATCGCTCCCAGACCGGTTTTACCGAGCGTTACGCCAAGTGGCTGGCTGAGGAGCTGGGCTGCGCCTGTATCCCCTACCGCAACCGTGCCGGCGTCAATCTGGAATCCTACGACGCCGTTGTCTATGGCGGCGGCTTTCATGGAACCAAGATTTCCGGACTCCCCTGGTTCAAAAAACAGCTGCCCCGCCTGAACGGGAAAACCTGCGTGGTCTTTGCCACCGGGGCGACCCCCGCGGAAGATCCCCAGGTGGAGCAGGCCCTGGCACGCAATTTCACCCCTGAGGAGCGCGCCCGGATACGCCTTTTCTACCTGCACAGCGGACTGTGCTATGAAAAAATGGGGGTTGGCTCCAAGGTCATGATGGCGATGTTCCGCAGGATGATGGGGAGCAAGAAGAACAAGCCGCCCCAGGAGGAAAAGATGAGCGCCATGATCGCCTCCTCCTTTGACGAATGCGACCGGGCATTCATCCGGCCCCTTGCAGAGTTTCTGAAGCAGGATGACCCCTCCGCCCAACCGACCGTCTGAGTCCATAAAAAATCCCCCGGAATTTCTTCCGGGGGATTTTTAAACTATCTCAAAGTTTCTTCCGGCTTAGTACATACCGCCCATATCCGGCGCAGCGGGGGCTGCGGGAGCGGGAGGCGTGGGGATATCGCACACAAGAGATTCGGTGGTCAGCGTCAGAGCTGCAACGGAAGCGGCGTTCTGCA
>JAHZEH010000276.1:1029-1281 GCA_019421925.1 Clostridia bacterium | reverse complement strand
CTTGGTGGGATCCATGATACCCTTCTCCTCCATGTCGCCATACTCGCCGTGGGCGGCGTCGAAGCCGTAACCGGGCTTGTCGGCGCGCTTGACAGCATCCACAATCACAGAGCCCTCCAGGCCGGCATTGGCAGCGATCTGACGGAGAGGCTCCTCCAGAGCGCGGGCGATAATGGCGGCGCCGGTTTTGAAGTCGCCGGAGGATTCGGCCACCAGTTTCTCCACCTTGGGCAGCGCGTTGATCAGAGCGAT
>JAHZEH010000276.1:0-1019 GCA_019421925.1 Clostridia bacterium | reverse complement strand
GCCGCCGCCGGGCACGATGCCCTCCTCCACAGCGGCGCGGGTCGCGGCCAGAGCATCCTCAATGCGCAGCTTGATGTCCTTCATCTCGACCTCGGTGGCAGCGCCGACGCGGATAACCGCAACGCCGCCGGCCAGCTTGGCCAGGCGCTCCTGGAGCTTCTCCTTGTCGTAATCGGACGTGGTGGTCTCGATCTGGGCGCGGATAGCGCTGATACGGTTCTGGATCTCCTGGGGGTCGCCCGCACCGTCGACGATGGTGGTGTTGTCCTTGTCAACCTTAACCTGCTTTGCGGTGCCCAGCATGTCGAGAGTAGCCTCCTTGAGCTCCATGCCCAGATCGGAGGAGATCACGGTGCCGCCGGTCAGAACGGCGATATCCTGGAGCATAGCCTTGCGGCGGTCGCCGAAGCCGGGGGCCTTGACGGCGACGCAGGTGAAGGTGCCGCGCAGGCGGTTGACCACCAGAGTGGCAAGGGCCTCGCCCTCAACGTCCTCAGCAATGATGAGGAGCTTGCGGCCGGACTGCACGATCTGCTCGAGCAGGGGCAGAACCTCCTGGATGTTGCTGATCTTCTTGTCGGTGATGAGAATGTAGGGGGTGTCGAGAACAGCCTCCATCTTCTCCGTATCCGTCACCATGTAAGCGGAGGCATAGCCGCGGTCAAACTGCATGCCGCGAACGGTGTCCAGCTCGGTCTTCATGGTCTTGGATTCCTCGACGGTGATGACGCCGTCGTTGCCAACCTCCTCCATAGCCTCGGAAATCAGCTTGCCGACCGTCTCGCTGCTGGCGGAGATGGCGGCGACCTGCGCAATGGCGGTCTTGCCGGAGATGGGCTTGGAGATCTCGTGCAGGCCGGCCACAGCGGTATCGACAGCGGCTTCGATGCCCTTCTTGAGCTCCATGGGGTTGGCGCCGGCAGCCAGGTTGCGCAGACCCTCGCGGATGATGGCCTGGGCCAGCAGGGTGGCGGTGGTGGTGCCGTCGCCGGCCACGTCGTTGGTCTTGGTGGAGACCT
>JAHZEH010000275.1 GCA_019421925.1 Clostridia bacterium | reverse complement strand
CGCTGCTCAACTGCATTGCCACCATCGACAACGCCACCAGCGGACAGATTCTCATCGGCGGGCGGGATGTAACCCAGCTCAGGGCAAGGGAGCTTTCCAAGTTCCGCAGGGAGCAGTTGGGTTTCATCTTTCAGGACTGCAATCTGCTCGATACTCTGACCGCCTATGAGAACATTGCGCTGGCGCTGACCATCATGCGTGTGCCCGCCAAGGATATTCTCGCCAGAGTGGAAAAGGTTTCTCAACAGCTTGAGATCGCTTCAATCGTCAAGAAATTTCCATACCAGCTCTCCGGAGGCGAAAAGCAGCGCGGCGCGGCCGCGCGCGCCATCATCACCCGCCCCCAGCTTATCCTGGCGGATGAGCCGACGGGTTCGCTGGACTCCAAGTCGGCCCGCATGCTCCTTCAGAGCCTGGAGACGCTCAACGAGGAATTGCGCGCCACCATTTTGATGGTGACCCACGACGCTTTTACGGCGAGCTACTGCAACCGCATCCTCTTTATCAAGGACGGAAAGATTTTCAACGAGCTGATTCGGGGGGAGGACAGCCGCAAACAGTTCTTTGGGCGTATCATCGACGTTATTACGCTGCTCGGGGGGGATAGCAACAATGTGCTTTAAACTCGCCTTCCGCAATATGCGGCGCAGTATGCGGGATTTTACGGTATATTTCATCACTTTGATGTTGGGCATCAGTATTTTCTATGTGTTGAACGCCATCGAGGCCCAGCAGGCCAGGCTGATTATCTCAGATCAGCAGCTCTCCCTGCTTCAGGCGCTGACCAAGATGATGGGGTATGTCTCCGCCTTTGTTGCTGTAGTCCTGGGTTTTTTGATCCTCTACGCCAACCGCTTCCTGATCCGGCGGCGCAAAAAAGAGCTGGGCATGTACACCATGCTGGGCATGGAACGGGGAGCCATCTCCCGCATCATCGTATTGGAGACGCTTTTCATCGGCGTATTCGCCCTGGCTGCCGGCTTGGCATTGGGCATATTCCTCTCCCAGGGACTGTCCGTACTGACCGCCAAGATGCTGACCGCCGACATGCGTCCTTTCCAGTTCGTCTTTTCCAGGGATGCCTGTCTCAAATCCATCCTGTTTTTCGGCATCATTTTCCTGGTTGTCATGGCGTTTAACGTATATACGATCAACCGCTATAAACTCATTGACCTCATGCAGGAGGAGAAGAAGAACGAGGAGCTCAAGGTGCGCAGCGTCAAGGCAACCATCGTGATTTTCATCCTCTCCGTGATCTGCCTGGGCGCGGCTTACTACCTCATCGACAAAAACGGCATGCTCGTGATCGACATCACTTTTACCATGAGCCTGATACTGGGTTCCCTGGGCACCTATCTGTTTTTCCTCTCCCTCTCGGGGTTCCTGCTCAGAACCGCACAGCTCAGCAAGAGGATGTATTTCAAGGACCTGAACATGTTTGTCCTTCGCCAGATCAACAACAGGATCAACACCGCCCATATGAGCATGACGGTGATCTGCATCATGCTGCTGATCGTGATTGGGACTCTCTCCACCGGATTTGGCATGAGTTCGGCACTGACGGATGAGATCGAATTCCTGACCCCCTATGACGCTTGTATCGATGTCTACAAACCCATGGATGAGGAGGCGCCCGAGGAGGATAAGGATATGGTTCAGCTTCTGCGGGAAAACGGCATGGAGCTCTCCGAATGGACGGACGCTTATTCGCTGATAGATTTCAAATACGACTCGAATCTGAAATTTTCGAACCTGGTGCTGGAGACCCCGGAGGACCTCGATCTGGCCACCTATGAGACGTTCAGTTCCTCCCTGCCCAGGATCATCTCAGAGGGCCAGTTCAATGAGGCGATGGGGCTGCAGGGAGGGGAGGAGGTGTCCCTCGGAGGGGATGAGTTCCTACTGGTGTGCAATTTTGACAAGATGTACTCCTACCTTGAGGAGTTTGTACAGAGCGGCAGGAGTATCGCTGTGAATGGGACCGAACTTCTTCCGGCCCGGGATTCCATCAGCCGCTGCTCCCTGGAGAACAGCAGCATGGCCGAGGACACAGGCACGGTGGTCGTGCCGGATACTGTCGCCCAGCCGCTGTATACCAGCCATAGCGTCATCAACGTGCGCTACCGCCAGGATGACCCCGACGGGAAGAAGCTGACGGAGAAGCTCGCCTCTGTGCGGGGGGACGGGGAGGATTACCGCCTCTATGTCAACTGGTACACCAGGCAGGAGGTCTATGAGCAGAGCGTCAGCCTGAGCACCATCGTGACCTATCTGTGCATCTATGTGGGCATTGTTTTCCTGGTCGCCTGCGCGGCGGTCCTCGCCCTCCAGCAGCTGACAGAGGCGTCGGACAGCACGGGGCGCTATAACCTGCTGCGCAAGATCGGCGCGGAGGAGAAAATGATCAACCGCGCCCTCTTCCGGCAGACAGCCATCTATTTCATGGTGCCTCTCCTGCTTGCCATTGTCCACTCCTATGTGGGCATCTCGGTTGCAAACCGGGTGATTACCATATTCGGCAAGCTGGACATTGTGCGCACGACAATCACCACGGCGCTTCTGTTCATCGTGGTGTATGGCAGCTACTTCCTTGCGACTTACTTTGGCTGCAAAGGTATGATCCGCAGCCGGAGCACATCAAAATAGTGGACGTTGCGTCTCTCAAGGGTATATCCTCGGATATACCCTTTTTGTGACATAAACAGTACGTTGTTGTGCCCCACCGCCTGGATGTGGAGGAGGCTGCGGACGGACAAGAGGCGGTGGAGGCGTTCCGGCGTTCACCACAGGGATACTACTGCCTGATCCGGATGGACATCCAGATGCCCGTAATGGACGGATATGAGGACGCCGGGCTGATACGGGTCTGGACCGGCCTGACGCCTCTGCAATCCCCATTACTGCACTGACAGCCAATGCTTTTGCCGGCGACATCTATGCGGCCAAACAGGCCGGCATGAATATGCACCCGGCCAAGCCGCCGGATGTCAAACAGACGATGTCAGCTTTGGACGAATAGCTTGGAGAGAGGACCCTACTGAAAAAAGAATAGACCGGCGGGTTAGGAAAGCCAGAAGGGGGGATATCTAAAGATATCCCCCCTTCTGCATGCTGTCAGGGCTGGAACTGCTCAATGAGCTCATTGACCCAGAGACGCTGCGGCCCCTCTACCACGGTGAAGGGCTGGTCACTGCCTGTGCTGTCCTGCTGGAAAAGATAAATCTTGGGGCCCTGGCGGGCGGTATTCTCATAGATCTGGGCACCTGCCGCTGCGGCCTCTTTTATAAGGGCGT
>JAHZEH010000274.1:1107-3318 GCA_019421925.1 Clostridia bacterium | reverse complement strand
GCAATATAATTAACCATTAACATAACCTCTGATGGAGGGCGAACCTCTCCTTCATGGCCCGCTTGTTGGTAACGGCATAGGCGGTCTCCACGGTGATCTGGCTGGGCAGTCCGAGGGCTTCGGCCACCCGGGCGGCGGTATAGACCGGCTGATCCGTGCCCATGGTCATGACCCCCTCCACCCTGTGGCGGCGGGCCAGGGCAATGCAGCCCGGCACGTCAAAGGTGCTCACCCGTTCATGGATATCGGCCAGCCCTGCGGCGGGGGGATTGGGGTAATAATCCGCCAGCACAGTGCGCAGGCCCATGCGTTTGGCCGCAGCAAAGGCATTCTTCTGGCAGTTGGACCCGCCCAGGATCAGCACGCCGCCCATGTCTCCCCCTCCCTCCCCTCAAGAAACTCAGCCGCCTCAAAGGGCTCCCCTTTTTTGCGCAGGGGCCTGCCCAGAGGCGTATAGTATACCATCAGCTTACCATACAGCTTGACGAGGGCCCAGAGCGTGTACCGGGAATCGCCCCCCGCCCCTCCCTTGTATCGGAGGTTAGCCGCCCGTGGACGGTAGCGGAAAGCCGAGGCCGAAAGGTACACATAGGCCGCCCGTTCCCTCCGGATTTCTCCCGCCAGCTCCGCTGTCATCATCCGGTAGGAGCCCACCCTAACCCCCCGCGACGCGGGGAAGAGCAGGGAGAAAAAACCATCCCTCAGCCGGCTCCCCGCTCTCCGCACAGGAGAGCGCGCTTGGCCCTCAGGCAGGGCGTACACCAGCTCATACCCCTCCCGCAGCTTGCGGTGCATGCTGGGCAGCATGGAGGCCGGGTGTCCCAGGTCGTCATCCATTGTGGCCACATAGGCGCAGCCCCGGAGCTCCCCCAAGGCGCAGAGCAGCGCTCCCTGCTGCCCGCAGTTGCGGGCCAGCCGCACGCAGCGCAGCCGCCCATCCCGCTGGGCCAGGGCCCGCAATACCTCCCAGCTCCCGTCTGTACTGCCGTCGTCCACCAGGGCGATGCGGTGGGTGAGGCCCGCCCCGTCCAGCGCCCCATGAACCTGGGCCACAACGTGCTCCACTGTAGCCGCCGCATTGTAGACAGGGATGGCGACGCCGATCTCAGGCACTTTTCTTCTCCTCTTTGGGGATGGTCCGGATACGGAATTTGAAATAATACAATTCAAAGAGGGCCAGCGCCACCAGGATGGCCCTCGTCCACCAGAGGTTCACGGCCAGGAAGGCGGCGGCCATGGCGGACAGGCCGACGAGCTGGATGGCGATCTTGGCCGGAAGGGTCATGGCCCGGCGCTCCAGGAAGTTCTCCAAATATTTATGATACAGCCTGGTGGAGCGGAACCAGTTCTCAAACCGCTCGCTGCTGCGGGCAAAAAAGAAGGAGGCCAGCAGGAGCAGGGGGGTTGTGGGCAGCACGGGCAGCGCCGCTCCCAACGCGCCCAGGCCAAAAAACAGGAAGCCCAGGCAGAGGTTGATCCATCTCATATTTCAGTTTCCTCCCTCATTTGGCCTGCTTTCCGGCCTCGCCCTTCTCCTCCCGCTTGGGGAACCAGCCCTTCTGCACCCGTTTCTCCTGCTCGAAGAGCTCCCCGATGCTCCAGAGGCAGGAGCAGCCCGTGACCCCCAGGATGGGGGACCAGACCGGATGGCTGACCCACAGGGTGGCGATCAGAATGGCAACGCCCGCCACCAGAAAAACCGGCCAGACCTTTTTTCCGATATAATATTCCGCTTTGATGACAATGGGGTGGAATATCCCGATGATGAGAAATGAGACCGCCCCCACAATGATGCCGCCCAGATTCATGATATTCTTCTTCCTTCCGTTTAAGAGTGTGATTCAGGACAACAAACTCCCCCGTTCAGAAAGCGCATTTTTGCCGTCAGAACGGATTTTTATCCCAGATGCCAGAAAACTGCAAAGGATAATCCTTTGCAGTTTTTTCCGGGCCGGAATTAAGTGTAGGAGTGCAGGCCGGGCAGAAGCTGGTTGACGCCGATGAAGGTGAACACCACACAGACCACGGCGATCATGGAGAACCAGGCCATGCGTTTGCCCTGCCACTTCTTGCGGATACGCAGGTGCAGGTAGATGGCATACATAATCCAGGTGATGAGGGCCCAGGTCTCCTTGGGATCCCAGGTCCAGAAGGCCGACCAGGCCTGCTCCGCCCAGATGCAGCCCGAGAGGATGACCACTGTCAAAAGCA
>JAHZEH010000274.1:0-1097 GCA_019421925.1 Clostridia bacterium | reverse complement strand
AGGAATCCCAGGGCGATGAAGCGATAGGAGAGGAAATCCATCTGCACCAGATGGGGGTTGTCCTCCTTCTCCCCCTTCCGGAGGGTGAGGATATATTTGAGCCCAATGCAGCCCGCGATGGCAAAGGAGGCATAGGAGAATACCGCGGCCCCGATGTGCAGGCCGAACCAGGCCGAGCGCAGGGCGGGCATGAGCTCGGATATCTCCTTGGGCAGCAGGGCCGCATAGGAGATCATCAGGAAAGCGATGGGCAGCGTAATGGAGCTGATCCACTCCGCCTTGAGCTTTACGTGCAGGATGATGTAGATCAGCGCGATGCCCCAGGCAAAGGCAGTTGCGAATTCGAACTGGTTGGACAGGGGCAATCTGCCAGCGATGATACCGCGCACCACAATGTAGGCCGTGTTGAGACCGAAGCCCAGAAGCGCCGTAATCCAGGAGGCCTTTTTGAGCGCCGCCTTTTTGAAGATGGAGCTGGAGAACTGGAGCAGGGTGGCGATCAGATAGCCCACCAGCCCCCCAAAGAACAGAATGTTCATAACCGTATCCATAGTTAACCCTCCGTGTCGCCCAGCAGGGCGATATCAATCTCGTTTTTCAGGCCCTCAACGCTCTTGGGGCTGCGCAGGGCATAGCATCCGTCCTTGATTACCACATAGACCGGGGCCTGGAAGAAGCACAGCCACAAGCCGATGATCATCAGGCCGAAACAGGCGTACAGCAGCGCCATGACGCCCGGCGGGTTGGTCTTGACCAGAATGCCGGGATAAAAGGCGGGCTCATTGAAGCTGTAGAGCACGCCCCCCACCGAGAGGGCCTGGCCGGGCTCGATCATGCCGTTCTGGGTGGTCTCGCCGTCCACAGTGGAGATCTGGTAGATGGGATTGGTCCAGTCGGAGCCGCTCAACGGCGCAACCCTGCCCTCCTCATCGGTGATAAAGTCGGGATAGAGGGCCTGGTACATGACGCCGTTCTCCCCATCCAGCGTCAGAAATCCAGGGCTGTCCAGCATAACCGTATCCTCCACGCCCGTCTCCACATTGAGAACGGAGATAGACGCCGCCGCGCCAAAGGCCTGCTGATAATATTTATTCCCC
>JAHZEH010000273.1:2971-3323 GCA_019421925.1 Clostridia bacterium | reverse complement strand
GTGCGGCGCATCCAGAAGCGGGCGACCGATCTCGCCCGGGTCGACCAGGTCAACACCGTCTCCCGCCTGCTGGTGGACGGGAGGCTGACGCCCCAGGAGGCCCTTGAGCGGCTCAAAAATCCCCCGGCCAAATCCGTTTCTCCCCTGGTTTCCACCCTTTGCATCGCCCTGAGCGCCGGTTTCTTCTGCGTCCTCTTCGGCGGCGGCCCCTTCGATTTCGCAGTCTCCGCCTTCTGCTGCGGTCTGGTACAGTTTCTGTGCGGCAAGCTGCGCACGCAGGAGTTCTCCGCCTTCATGGGCAGCCTGATGGGCAGCGCTCTGACTACCGCCTTTGCCCTGCTCATCACGGGGC
>JAHZEH010000273.1:0-2961 GCA_019421925.1 Clostridia bacterium | reverse complement strand
ATGGGCGACGCCAGCCCCATCATCATCGGAGCCATCATGCCCCTGCTTCCCGGCCTGGCCATGACCAACGCCATCCGCGACACCATGCGGGGCGACCTGGTGTCGGGCGTAGCCCGGGGAGCGGAGGCCCTGCTGGTGGCCGTCGCCCTCGGGACAGGCGCGGGCCTGGTGCTCAAGGCGGCCATGCTTTTGAGAGGGGGGTTGTAAATCATGGAATATCTGTGGAAGTTTATCCTCTGCTTTCTGGCCTCCGTATTTTTCGCCGTAGTATTCCACTCGCCCGCACGCTCCGTTCCTGTCAGCGCCCTGATCGGCTCCCTCTCCTTCCTGGTTTATCTGCTGCTGGGAGAGAATCTCTGGAGCTACTTTTTCGCGGCGCTGGTGATCGCCCTGCTGGGGGAGGCGGCGGCGCGCGTCATGAAAATGCCCGCCACCATCTTCATCTCTTCCGCCGTGGTGCCCATTGTTCCGGGCACGGGGCTGTATCAGACCATGCTCTATCTGGTGGAGGGCAGCTATCAGAGCGCCCTGCAGATCGGCGCCTTCTCCCTGCTGGCGATGGGCTCCATCGCCATGGCCTTCGCCACGGGCTCCCTGCTCTTCCGGGCCACTCTGCGCAGAAAATAACCCTACCGGGGCGTCACCGGCATCAGCACCTGGTAGTATAGCCGGGAGGTCTCCTCCGTCAGGGAGGTCACGGCAAAGGACATGAAAAAGACGTCCCCGACGCACTGCAGGTTCATCCGCTCCGCGGTCTCCCGCAGGGGGGCCAGGGCGTATGGGTGATCGATTCTGCTGCAGTCGTCCTGGGAGCTGATCCGGCATAGATACTGCCGGGCGGGCAGTATCCTGATGTGCCGGTTGAGCGATAGCCCCAGTTCCTCCATATCCCCGGCATGGCACAGGAAGCCCGCCGGGCAGTAGGCGGAGGGATTATCCAGATCCTCCTGGTGGAGTACCGGCGCTGGGTAGACCACCGGCATCAGCGGCACCCACTCCTCCAGGGACCGGCGCAGTTCCTCGTTTTTCCTCACCTTCTCCGCCCCGTAGTACTCCAGATAGGCCAGAGAGGGCAAGCTCTCAAACCAGATCGCCTCCGGCTCGTTCGCCGCCCTTCGCACCAGCCCGCTCTGCCTCTCCAACTGCTCAAGCACGCGCCCTTTCCACCAGAGCTCTGCCCGCAGTTCCCTCTGCTTGTCCTCCAGGGCGGTGTGGAGCTCTCCCAGATGACTGTCGTCCTGATGGAAAAACCCGCCCACCTGCGAGAGCGGCAGGCCATAGGTGTTGAGAATCTTGGCCATACGCAGCAGGGGTACCTGCATGATCTCATAGGCCCGATACCCGTTAGACTCATTCTTTCTGACCTTTATAATGCCGTTTTTCTCATAGAAGCGCAGGCCCTCCGTGGTCATCCCCGTCTCTCTGGCCACGTCTGTGCTCGAATAGATCATATCCCGTCCCTCCTCCAATCGGACTATTTTGTTCATCATATAGCACATACCGACAAAAGAAAAGCAGAAAATGCCACGGGACATTCGCCCCGTGGCATCTCTTTACGGATTGGAAATGGGATTAGCCGTTGGCCGTTGCGGCGCTGTTGCCGGCGATGCGGCCGTAGGTGATGCAGTCGACCAGGGCATTGCCGCCGACACGGTTGGCGCCGTGGATGCCTCCGGTGACCTCGCCGGCAGCATACAGGCCGGAGATCACATTGCCCTCGGTGTCAAGCACCTGGGCGCTGGTGTTGATAACCACGCCGCCCATGGTGTGATGGATGGAGGGGGTGCGGGGGATGGCATACCAGGGGCCGTTCTCCTGCTTGATGGTGAAGAGCTTACGGCCATACTCATCCGTGACCGCGTTATTCTCCACGTTGGCGTTGTAGCTGTCAACCTGGGCCTGGACGGATTCATAGTCCCAGCCCAGTTTGGAGCACAGGTCCTCCAGGGTGTCTCCCACGATGATCGCGCCCGCGTTGATGCACTCGGTCATGGGCACGCCCAGCAGGTCATAGAGGGCGGTGGGGTCGGTGATCACGTCGCTGCTCTCGAGCATATAGAACAGGGCGTCAGTCTGGGCCAGAGCCGCCAGAGAGATGTCGTCGCGCCGTCCATCCTCGCCGATGAAGCGGCTGCCCTCCTTGTTGAAGAACAGGTAGCCAGCGGCCTCCTGGGGGGCCACATAGGCATACACGCAGTTGCCGGTGCCGGGCTGAGTGGTCTGGAGGAGCTGAATCTGCTCCATGTCGCGCAGGCCCGCGCCAACAGCCTCCGCCATGCGGATGCCGTCGCCGGTGATGCCGGGCATGTTGGTGCAGGTGATGGTGGACAGGTCAGGCCACTTGCCGGAGGTGTTGTACTGCTGGACCATCTCCTTGTTGCGGGCGAAGCCGCCGGTGGCAAGGATGACGCCCTGGTTGGCGCGCAGGGTCACGGTGTTGCCGTCGCGGTCCACCGCTTTGCCGCCGGTGCACGCACCGTTCTCCATGATGAGCTCCTGGGCGGTGGTGTTATAGATGATCTGGGCGTCGCGCTGCTCCACAGTGGAGGACAGGGCGTTGATGAAGCCCACGCCCGCATGATCCACAGAGGAGTGGGTGCGCTGATAGAGGGAGCCCGCGCCCTGTTTGATCTTCTCCTGGTAGGTCCAGCCCATGTCGGACAGCCAGGTCATGGTGTCATAGGCGTTCTCGCACATGGTGTAGAGCAGGCTGAGGTCCGCAACCTTGTCGCCTGCGTTCCAGGTCTGGAGGCAGAACCAGTCCACAGAGTCAAAGAGGTAGGTGGCGCCGGTGGCCTTATGGGCCTCATACTGCTGGCTGACCGTGTCCATCAGCGCCTTGTGTTCCTCGCTGACCGGTTCCTCAGCCAGGGCGGTCTCGATCAGGGAGGCCACGCCCGCGGTCATCTCAACCTCCTGCTGCATCTCCGGGTCGGGGCAGTTGAAAATGCCGCCGGAGAC
>JAHZEH010000272.1:2314-3360 GCA_019421925.1 Clostridia bacterium | reverse complement strand
TGCCGGAAAAGCGGCGGGAAGTGCTGTTTTTGCGGTACTATCTCGGTTACAGCGATACAGAAATCGGTTGGATATACGGAATTAGCAGAAGCGCAGTTTTCCGCAGGCGAAAGGTTGCCTTGCGCTTCATGCGAAAAGGAATGGAGGCGTTAGAAGATGAAGAATAGGAAGTATAATTTGCTACCCTATGAAACGATTGTAAAGGCAGCCGCAGGGGAGCCGGAAGCGGTGAACACCGTCATTCAAACCTATACCGGCTATATCAAATATCTGTCCTACTTTCAAGGGAGTATCAACGACGATATTCAAGATCACCTCAGAGCGTCCTTAATGGAAGCACTACCCAAGTTCCGCTTTGACAGATGACGAATAGCAAAGACAGAAAAAGCCGTCAAGGATAAACTTCACGCTTCGCGTCCTTGACGGCTTTCCCCGTCTTTGCTGTTAGGCAACCAAGAGGGCGCAAACGGATAAACCGCTTACGCCCTCAATTTATGATGATTGTTACGCGATAGGGAGTGAGAAAGCCTTGCACAACGCGGCTTTGCAGACTTGAAAACACGATAGTTGAGCGTTTATATTCCCACCCTCAAAAATGGCTGTCTACTGCGTAACATTTTGCCATGCCAACGTGGACATTTAGACGGGCAAAAAGCCTTGATTTATGCGGCTTGTAGAGGGCAGGAACAGGGCAAGTAATATCATATCCCTCGGAAACGCAAAAATGCTGTTCTATTGTTCCATGTGGTACAGAAATAGCGGGCAAGAAGTTTTTAACCTCTTACCCGCTTTTCGTTGCAACCTGTATGCCAGCCGTTAAGTTAGTTTATTTTCAAACCTTCCTTATCGACGTTCATCAAACCAGCGAAGGCGCCCTTTATCAATTACATCCAATGCAGTGGACAGTCCTGCTCTGCTCCCGGATGTGTCGAATCTCCAACGGAATATCTTCCTCTTTGATTGTATCATGTACCGCGCAGGTACCGGCCTCTTTCGCCGTCTCATAGTACCAGCGCTTGTATTTGAGCACATTCAGCTCCTGTTGA
>JAHZEH010000272.1:0-2304 GCA_019421925.1 Clostridia bacterium | reverse complement strand
TAATCTGCTCTTCAACGCGCTCCTGTTGTTTTTTGAACAGCTCCAGCCGCTGGTCAATGGTGGAGTCGCCTTCCATCGCCAGATCAATAAATGTCTTGATATCTTTGAGCGGCATTCCCGTGCGTTTGAGGCATTCGATAATAAACAGCCATTCAAAATCGGTGTCCTTGAACATGCGAATCCCGCCCTCGCTCCGTTCCACGAAGGGGAGCAGCCCCTCCTTGGAATAAAAGCGGAGCGTATGGGGCGAAATATTGATCTTTTTGGATATCTCGCTGACAGTATAGTACATATAATCCCTCTCAACTTTCTGAAGTCCGTCTTGACTGAGAGTTTGCTCTCAGGTTTACAATCACGATATCACTGTTGAGACCAGTTGTCAATTCAGTATCGCGGGATGGGACTGCGGTCCCGGGAGAGTATTACAGGATGCGGAGGAATAAAAATGTCCAATCAAAAAGTGACAGCGGGCCGGGATGCCCTGGGCAGCTTTGCGCCCAAATTCGCGGAGCTCAATGACGACGTGCTTTTCGGCGAGGTCTGGTCCAGAGAGAAACAGCTCTCCCCCAGGGACCGGAGTCTCATCACCGTTACAGCCCTGATGGCAAGCGGGATCCTGGATTCCTCCCTGCGTTTTCATATGCAGAAGGCAAAGGAAAACGGGATCACAAAGGAGGAGATTGCCGAGGCGCTCACCCAACTCGCCTTCTATAGCGGCTGGCCCAAAGCGTGGGCGGCTTTTTCCATAGCAAAGGATATCTGGCAAGACTGAGGAGGTCTATCTATGAAAGCATTGATCCTATACTACTCCCACTCCGGCAATACCCGAAGGGTCGCAGAAATGATACAGCTTAAAACGGGCTGGGATATCGCCGGGATTGAACCCCTTACGCCTTATCCTGAGGATTACGATTCCGTTGTCAACCAGGGGAAGAGGGAGGTTCAGCAGGGTTTTGAACCGGAGCTCAAACCCCTCGGGGTCAGTCTGGACAGTTATGATACTGTAATCCTGGGAACTCCTGTCTGGTGGTATACATTTGCGCCTCCCGTCAAGTCCGTTCTGTCGGCCCAGAGGTGGGCAGGCAGGACCATCCATCCCTTCGCCACAAACGGGGGCTGGGTGGGCCATACCTTTGAAGATCTCCGAAAAATATGCGCCGGTGCTGAATTCGGCGAGTGCCTGAATCTCCGGTTTGACGGAAACCGGATGCGCACCTCTGAAAAGGAGTTGGATCGCTGGATCCATCAGATCAATCTTTGAGAGAAAGGAGACCTTATCATGTGCAGCCTCTCCAACAGTGTCGTCTTCCCCAAAGGGGAGCCGGTGTCTGAAGCTTTATCAGAGAATTTTACCGGGCGGGCCTATCTTCAGATGCTTGTCTCTGGGGGGAATGAGTGGAATTGTCCCATTGGCAACGTGACATTTGAACCGGGATGCCGCAACAGCTGGCACAGGCATCCGGGCGGTCAAATCCTTCTTGTCACCGGCGGCCGCGGCTGGTACCAGGAGGAGGGCAGTGAGGCTCGGGAGCTCCATCCCGGAGACGTTGTGACAATTCCAGCGCAAGTCAAACACTGGCACGGCGCGGCGAAGGACAGCTGGTTCGTTCATCTATCCATTGAGACGAACGCACAGAATGGACCCGCAGTGTGGTTGGAGCCTGTGTACCTCCGCCTGAAATAAAGAAAGACAAAGAATTGGAACTGTACTATAAAAAAAGGGCTGTCCCGCTCAGAATTGAGCGGGACAGCCCTTTTATAAGTTTCCTATCTCCCATTATGAAGCGGCAAAATGCTTTAGTATCAGGCATCCGCTCTTCTGCTTCAGGCTGAATCCGCCACCAACTTAACCAATACCCCCGCTGTCAGGTTGTGCTGTAAAACACAGCTCGCATCCTCCTTGGCCGCAAATGCAAAAAGCAATTCCAGATGATAGGGCCGGACGCGTTCCAACTCCTCCATGATTACGTTCAGGTTTCTGGGCGCACCCAGCATTCGTATCAGGACAGAGAGCTTCTCCGCATCCTCAAGGATCTCAACAGGAAGGCCGCTCATGGCTTCTACGAGTTCCGCCAGCCTGCGGACTGTCATAGGCGCCCCGGAGACGAGCCGCGCTCTGACACGGGCCCGCCGGAGCTCCAAATCCATACCAGGTTGTGTCTCAAGACCGAGCAGTTCCTCCCAGAAACGGAGCCCCCTATCCCCGGCACTGTTCACATGGAACTGTTCAAACATACTCTCCAGCGCCTCTTCCAACCGGTCAAGCTCCGGCTGTTCTGCCCCTATTAATTCGGCCAGCTCGGG
>JAHZEH010000027.1 GCA_019421925.1 Clostridia bacterium | reverse complement strand
CCCCCCCGAAAGGAGCATTCTCTTGAATATCGCTCTTTGTGACGACCAGATAGCTGACTGTCGCCTTTTGCAGGGTTTTATTGAAAAATATTGCTCAGACCGCCGGCTCGACGCATCCCTCTCTGTTTTTATCAGGGGGGAGGACTTCATCAGCGCCCACCGGGCTTCCCCCTTTCATCTCGCCTTCCTGGACATCTATATGCAGGATACGGACGGCATACGCCTGGCCTCCCTGCTTCGGGAGACGGACAGGGACTGCATCATCGTGTTCACCACCTCCAGCCTGGCCCATGCTGTGCAGGCCTTCGGGGTCCGCGCCATGGACTACCTGGTCAAGCCCGTGACATACGACAGGGTGGAGGATGTTCTGAACCGCTGCGACAAACTTTTTTCCCAGAATATGCAATATATTGTGGTGCGCGCAGACCGCCAGGACGTGCGGGTTCCCCTGCGCGACTTCATCTACGCGGACGTATACGACACCTCCTGCGTGATCCACACCCGGAAAGGCACCCTGACCACCTACATATCCCTGAGCGAACTGGAAAAAAATCTGGGAGGTCCGCCCTTCCTGCGCTGCCACCGCAGTTATCTGGTCAATATGCGGTTTGTCCAATCTGTTCTGGAGAACGATTTTCTGCTCGAGACCGGGGAGAGAATCCCCATCCGGCGCTCCAACGGCAAGGCCGTCAAACAGGCCTATCTGGATTTTAAATGGGAGGAATTGCGGCGGGAACCATAGAAAAGCGGTATGGCCTATCAGGCCATACCGCTTTTTCAGGATATGCTCCCCTTCTCTTGGGGGATGTCCAGGGGGAGCTGCAGCGCAATGGACACCCGGAAAACGCCGTCCACATATTCAAACCTGCTGCTTCCCCCGTATTTCTCCGCCACGGTCCGCACCGACATGATCCCCAGCCCCGGAACCCCCTGCCTTTTGCTGGAGAGGAAGGCGCCGTCCCTGCCGGTTGCGGGGGGCGGGGAGCTGTTGTCGACGGTCAGAAACAACGTATTCCCCCGGCAGGAGGAGAGCGCGGAAATGAACCGCTTCTCCCCCTCCTCAAGCCTGAGGCACCCCTCCAGGGCGTTTTCCAGACAGTTGCCGAAGATGATGCACAGGTCGCTGTCCTGAATTCCGACATCCTCGGGCAGCTCCACATTGCTCTTCATCCGGATCCCCTTCTGCCCGGTCGCGTCCATGAAATAGCGCAGGATGGAGTCCACTGCCGTATTCTCGCACAGCTTGATCCTGCTGTCCCGAGGCATTGTCTTGACATACTCCAGCAGGTATTCTCGCAGCCGCTCCTCCTCGCCGCTCTGCAGATAGCTATTGATGAGGACGGCGTGGTGGCGCATGTCGTGCTGGGCCCGCTGAATCTCCACGATCTGTCCCATCATTTTGTGATAGGCCTCCCTCTGGATAGAGAGCAGCCGGTCGGAGACGCGCTTGTTCTCCTCCAGCTCCACGCGCTGGACGGACTCGCGCATCATGCGGTAGATCATGTAGTAAATCACCACAGTGCCGGTCACCACAACACCCTCAACCAGCGCGCCTTTTAACACCTGGTCGTTCATATACATGCTGTTGCGGCTCTCAGTGATGAGCACAATGCTAAGCATGGCCGGCACCACCCAGAGCATCCCCCATATTTTTTTGATATAGAAATGCTCCAGCATCCAGACGACGTGTTTGCGCACCAGATGCACCACAAGGGGATAGGTCAGAATCAGCATGATGCCCTGAGCAATCAGGGTGTAGACCGTCGGGCTGTTCTCCATCCGCATGGGGTCGATGCAATTTTCTATCACCGCCGCGCCGCCGCCCACAATGGCGCCATAGTTGACCATCAGCAAAAACACGAACAGGAGCTTGTGCATGTCCTCCCGCACCGTGCACAGATAGAATATGAAAAAGGCGGCGAGGGAATAGACCGTCACTGTATGCATCCACACGACAAAGTGCATGCTCGCATAGCTCATGACAGCGCAGGACAGGACGCCGAACACCCCGGTCGCCGCTATGAGCAGGCGTTTGGGCAGGCGCAGCCTGTTCAGGAAGGGCAGATAGCACAGCACTGCATAAGGAAATACGCAGATGGCATAACACAGCGCCACAAAAAACTGATTTTCCATCCCAATCACCCTATCGTTACAAGCCCGTCATACAAGTTCATCCAATTCCTCAGCCTCCATGGCTCTGAAGAGCAGATTGCACTGCGCCATGTCGCAGCCGCACTGTTTCAAAAAAGCTACCTGCTCCATGCTCCCCACGCCCTCGGCTACCGTCTGCATGGAAATTTTTTTAGCGAGGGAGATAATGCCGGCGATCACGGCGTTGTCCCGCCCGGCGCTCTCCCCCCGCTGGAAAAAGCCGATGTCCAGCTTAAGCACGTCAAAGGGCATGTCCTTGAGCAGGATCAGGGAGGAATATCCCGTGCCGAAGTCGTCCATGGCGCAGCGGAAGCCGTGCTCTCGGAGCTGGCTCAGCGTATGGAGCATGCGCCTCCTGTCCTGCACAAAAGCGCTCTCCGTACTCTCAATCTCGATCTGCCCGTCTCTGATGCCGTACCGGTCTTTGATGCGCGCATAGTGCTGGACAAATTCCTCCTGAAGCATGGTAATACGCGAGGCGTTCACACTGATCCGCAGGTTCCCTTTGCCCCTCTCCCGCCGCGCGGCCAAATATTTGCAGGCCTGTTCAAACACATAATGATCCAATTGGACCACAAACCCGTTTTTCTCAAACAGAGGGATAAACTCCCCGGGGCGAAGCAGCTCGCCCCCTTCCCTCCTCCAATAGGCCAGGGCCTCCGCCCCAACAATCCTTCCGTACCCCTGGATGTCGATCTGAGGCTGATAGCGCACGCGGAACTCGCCCCGGTGCAGAGCGCCCTCCATGCTGGCCTCCAGCTCCTTCTCCCGCAGGACGGCGCAGCGCATCCTGTCTGAATAGAAAGCGAACCGGTTGCCCGACCCCTCTTTGACGCTCTTTTGCGCCATATTGGCCCGGTCGATCATCTCTTCCACGCTGAGCACGTCGCTCTCTGTGGCAATACAGTAGATTCCCGCTGAACAGGTGGGGGAGAATTGTTTGTCCCGTAAAATTCCGGTTTGATCCAGCGCTCGGCAGGACCGGTAAAACCGCTCCACAAGCTCCGCCTTCTCCCTGTAACGCCGCAGCGAGACAAACCGGTCGGCCTCCACCCGGGCGAATCTCTCCCCGCTCTGAAGGCTGGCATGAATGGTTCCCGCCCAGGCTTTGAGCAGCTGGTCGCCCAGGTCATAACCATAGACGTCGGTGATATATTTGAAGTGGTTAATGTCGAAATAGAAGTGGGCGAATTGGTCGTCCCCCCGCTGCGCCGTGGCGGCGCCGAGGAAGGCTTTGAACTTTGCGTAGTTGCTATAGCCGGTCAACGTATCCTGTCCCGCCTGCTGAAGCAGCGCCAGCGTCCGGCGCGTCTGCCCGTCCGTATCCCGAACGCAGCCGATGATCCGGCGCACATCACCCGCGTTGTTGCGGCCCAGGACGATGGACACCTCGCACCATCGGTACTCCCCCTCTTTCGTCAGGAGGCGCACCGTCGTTGACGCGAACCCTTCCCCCTCCCTAAGCTTGGAGCACAGCTCCTCCATAAGGGGCTCGTCCTCCTGATGCACGCCCGCGGGGGGACCTCCGTTCTCCAGGGAGTGCCGGGGCCAGTGGCGGGAGGCCTCAAACTGCAGGAGTCCCGGGTCCACATGGAAGCAGTTGTTCTCCCCATTCCACTCAAAAACCATATTGCCCATCCGCTGCGCCGCAATACGGTAGCTCTCCGCCTCCGTCAATTGCCGGCGCAGCCCGGCGTTCTGGCGAATCAGCTCATTCATCTGGACCCGAACGGCGTCCGTCCCCTCCTGCGCGTCCCCCTGCCTCCCCAGAGTGCTCCTGGAGGTGGCCACGTTGATCACGCACCAGTTGTCTCTACCGGCTGTCTTCGCCTGATAGAGGGCGAAATCCGCGGTGCGGTAAAGGTCGTAGTAATTGCTCTCCCACCCCGGGGCAAAAGCTGCGCCTACGCTGATGGACAGGCCGCAGTTTCCCTGCCAGAGACCCTGAGCCTTTCTGATCTCCTCACGAACCCGATCCAGCACGGCGTAAATCTCCTGTTCTGCCGCCACGTCCTCCATAAAAACCGTAAATTCATCGCCGCCCAGCCGTCCCACAATATCTGCCCCGCCAAAGTGCTTCTGGAGCACCGAGGCCAGCATGCAGAGCACCCGGTCGCCCTCGAGATGGCCGCACAGGTCGTTCACCTGCTTGAAGTTGTCCAGATCGAAGATGGCCAGTGCGGAGGAGTGGCGCTCCCCCTTTTCCCCCAGATATGCCTGCACCTCCCGCTCCATATATTCCCGGTTGAACAGGCCGGTGAGCGGGTCGGTCTGAGCCCTTCGGACCCACTTCATCTGCCGCTGTCTTTGGGCCGTGTTGTCTATGAGCAGGCAGATAAGAATGGTCTGGCCGTCCTCCTCAATCCGCCGCCCCTTCACAATCGCCCAGAACGGGCTGCCGTCCTTGCGGCGCACCCGATATTCCATCTCAAAGGAGCCCCCGTGCACGATCTGCCTGCGGTATTCCTGCAAAACGCTCTCCCATTCCTCGGGCACAACGATCTTATGGACAGATAATCCGTCCATCTCCCCCGCCTCGTAGCCCAGCAGCTCCCGCAGCTTTTGATTGGCAAAGATGATCCGGAGCTCCTCGTCCGTCCGGCAGACCATGACGCCCCCCTCAATGCTGGAACTCACCAGGGCGTTAAGATACTCCTGATTGCGGATTTCCCGTTCCTGCTCCACCTGCCGGCTGATGTCCGTGAAAAAGGCGTAGTACACCCTCTTCCCCTCATATTTCTCCGTTGAAAGGCTGGCGTCCATGCGCACCCATATCTTCCCGCCGTCCCTGCGGACCAACTGGAAACGCTGGGAAAAGACGCCCTCCGTCCCTTGGAAAAGCTCCTGCAGGCCCCGGGCCGGCTGGAGCAGCAGGCGTGCAGTCTTATTTTCGAGGCTGTGGGCAAACTCGCTCCTGGTATAACCCGTCATCTCATAGAAATAATCGTTTGCAAAGACAAGCGTCCCCTCCCGATCCGCCGCAATCTTGGCCACGCCGCTGATGATCGTGTGATAAAATTCCTCCAGCTCCTGATTTTTGATGCGCAGGGATCTGATGCTTTGCTCCAGCTCCTGCTGGAGTATCATGGAATGGGTCACATCCGTCAGTACCCCCTGGTAAACCGGCCCCCCCTCCTCCATATCCACCCTGGAGGCGTCGGCCCTCACCCAACGGCAGGACCCGTCCTTCTGCACAACTCGGAACTTGCAGGAGATGTTTGTCCCCCGGCGGGCGCATCCGGACACCGTTTCAAAGAGCGTCTGGCGCTCCCCCTCCGGCAGAAACTGAAGAAGGCCCCCCTGACAGCGGTCAGGGGTGAGGCCAAAAAACTGATAAAAGCGCTCTCCCGCCTCCCGGAGGTATACGTCCTTCTCCCCGATCAGCCAGCAGGAGGCAAAGCCGGACATATTGGCGTGGGTCGCCTCCAAAAGGGTCTTGAGCCTCGCCTCAAGGCCCTTCTGTTCGTCAATAGAGCGGCAGAGGGTGATCTGCAGGACATCCTCCCCATAGGGATTTTCCACCTGAACCGCCTGTGTAGAGACCCAGTGGTACACTCCGTCATCCCCCATCTGCCGGGTCTCTGCGTGCACCTCTCTCTCCCCCTGGGCAAAGACCCGCAGAAGGCTTCCACGGTTGAACTTTTTGCGAAAAAGCTCCCGGTGTTCCTCGTGCGTGGCGGATGCGGCCAGGGAGACCAGTTCGTCAAATTTCCCCTCTCTGTCGGTCCCATGAGAGATAAGGCCTTCCGAAGCCATTATGGAGTAGGTATTGCGGGTGAGGTTAACGGAGATGAGCACGGGGAACACCTTGGAGACAGCAGTGTAGAGGTTTTGCCTCTCCACAAGGAACTCTTTCTCCCGGGGCGAAAGGGCATGTTCGCTCACCGTGATGATAAAAGCCGGGATTTCCCCGTTCCACAGCATGCGGCTGGCCGAAATATCCACAATATCACCGAAGGGGTTTCCATGGGAGACGACCGCATTGCCGTCCCTGTCCCCCATGGAACGCAGCGGACAGTTGGTACAGGCCCCTCTAAAAACCTCCTCGCAGGGGACGCCCAGCGCAATGTGAGGTACAACCTGGCGCGTCCTCTCGTTGTAATATAAAATCTGATGGTTGTCCTCCCGGACGACGTAAATTCCGGTCCCTGTGCTGCTGTTGGGAATTCTGCCCGCCAGTTCGGAGTTCCTTTTCAACCTCAGATTCCTCCCTTCCCCTTACGGGAATAACTTGTTATGCCTTACCGGCCTTATTCGTCATAATGTTATTATATCCACTTTTCTCCACCGGGACAATATGCGTCGGATCGGGCAATTTCCTCCCTTTTCCGCCCAATCTTCCAAGAATCTTAACAACTTTGTCAAACTATCCGACAAAACATATGCTACAATACAGTCAATCCATGAAAAGGAGCGCCATCATGCAGATACCCGCCCGAAAAAAGCTATGGCAATATCCCCGCGTACGCCTCGCTGCCGCCCTCCTGCTCGGCGCCGTTCTCGTCCTGCTCCTGGCCTATATTTTGTCGGGCGGAAGTGCAGAGCCTGCGGTAGCTCAGGGGAATCTGCCGGGCATGGAGGGCCTGCCTCTGTATGAATCCCTGCTCAGGGAGGGCTCGCCCGGACGTCCAGGCACAGAACGAACCATTGAATACGTGGTCATCCATGAGACCGCCAACCGGGATGCCGGGGCGGACGCCCGCAACCACGCCAAATTCCTCCAGGGGGGCAGGGGCGGAAGCACCTCCTGGCACTACACGGTGGACGACTCCTGCGTTTACCGCCACATCCCGGACAATGAGGTCGCCTGGCACGCGGGGGACCGGGAGACCCCCCACGGCGGCAATCTGTGCGGCATCGGGGTGGAGCTGTGCGTCAACTCCGACGGGGATTTTGAAGAAGCCTTCGACAACGGCGCGCGCTTAACGGCCGCCCTGCTCCACCAGTACTCCCTCCCCCTCTCCGCTGTACGCCAGCATGCGGATTTCGCTGAGAAGAACTGTCCCCAGACAATTCGGGACGAGGGGCGCTGGCAGGAGTTTCTGGACAGGACCGAACAATATCTGGACAAGCTGAGCTAGCTGCAACAGAGGGGCGGGTGCAAAAGCACCCGCCCCTCTGTTCCCGATCTCTGTCCCAGCTCCCGCGTAATATCCATCAAACCCCATGGCCCCCGGGGCCCATGCGGAGAATCCCTATTCAGCCCCTGCTTACACCTGCGGGATTGATCCGTATGCAATCAGCATCCTCTCGCGGGCCGTCTCCGTCAAAAGCAACGTAAAATCCCCCGGATGCCCTCGACAAAATTCGAAGAATTTAGCTCTTGCGTTTACGAACATACGTGCTATAATACTTGTAGAACTTAAGTTCGCATCGAAGGGAGCGCCATTATGCTTTTATTCACGCCCGACCAATGGAATTTTGTCCTGCAAAGAGAATACCTGCGAGGTCTGAGAGAGGGCGGCGCAAAAAACGCGCCCAGAGAAGCCGTCCGGATGGCCGACCGCCGTCTCAGCGCGCTTGCCGACCTGCGCGTAAAAGTCAGCCTGGATCAAAAAAACCTTGAGGATTTCCAGAACCTCCCTCAGCCCACAGAGGAGATGCAGTCCCTTCTGGCCTATCTCACGGTTCAGGCCGCCGCCAACAGATCGGAGATGCATACCCTCCAGCAGGCGATCGACAGTCTGAGCGGAGATGAGTATCTGCCCGTGATCACTGGGCGGTACCTGTATAAAAAGACCGACGAGGAGCTCGCGGCAGAGCTTTGCTGCGATCCCTCGACGGTCCGGCGGAACCGAGTCCGCCTGCTGCGGCGCATAGCCGTACGCCTCTATGGGATGGAGGCCATAGAGGATTGACGGACTCACTCCCAGCGTACCCTCTCCAGCGCATAGGACAGAGGTATCCCCAGTGCATAGCAGGCGATGGCCTGCCCTGCGCTTATATAAAGGAAGCAGGCTCCAAAGCTCTCCCCCACGTCAAACAGAAAGGCCAGCATGGCCCCCACCACCAAGCCGTTGACGAGCACGGCGGGCAGCGGCGCCAGGAAACGGTTAAAACGCAGCTTTCTTGTGAGAAATGCCGCCGCGAGAGTGGCCAGCGACCCAAACACCACATCGTATACCGCGGCGCCCCCCAGGAGGTTGGCCAGCAGACAGCCCACAAAGAGCCCGGGCACCGCTGCGGGCGTAAACATGGGCAGCACACAGAGCGCCTCTGAAATACGCACCTGCATCAGCCCATAGCTGATGGGCGCAAACAACAGTGTCAACGCGGCATAGAGCGCAGCGATCACCGCTCCCTGCGCAAGGTAACGAAGTCCCTTATTCATCATTTCACACTTTCCCAGCCGGACCAATCCATAAAAAAAACCGCGGAAAACCACGGCAGACCCGGCGCATGCCGGGCAAATCCGTAGTTTTGTTTAGAGACAGGATGGTTCCGAACTGTCTTGATTTGATTTTTTGTACCGCTATAATATAACACACCCCTTCCCTCAAAATCAATGCAAAATATCCCTTGATTTCCTTCCCCCTCTATTGTATAATAACACTTGCGTTAAGAAGGGTCCGGACAATCCTATATTATATGGGGCATTAGCACAGTTGGTAGCGCGCTTCGTTCGCATCGAAGAGGTCAGCGGTTCGAATCCGCTATGCTCCACCATCCTTGAGAAATCCGAATTTAGTCCCGAGAGGGTCTGTGTTCGGATTTTTTGTATGCATTAAAGACATTTATACATAAACAAAAAAGCGTGGGGGCATGATGACTCCACACCTTTTTATATTGTCATTCCGTTTTAGATGCCGCCTTTACCTGCCTTTCTTTCCACTCTGCTAATTCCTGCTTGTCTTCCTCGCTTTTTACAGTTTCCGTTATCATAATTTCAGCAGGTCGTCCGTATCGGCGCATTTGCCCGTCTGCGCAACTGCGGCGTTATTCGTGGAAGCAATCGGCTTCACCCCTTCCAACCACTCAAAAAACGCCTGTTTCGATACCTTGATGGGCCACCCATGCCGGATAAGGGGAAATTCCTTCGAATGAACAAGCACATAGGCGCCCACCTTTGAATTACTGAATGTACGACACATCCAGAATCATCGGTAATTCATTGTAGTCCGTTGTCCTTTTCATTTTCTTGCTCATTTAACGCCTCATTTTTCATAATAGCTATTGCTTTTTCTTGATTCACAGTTTATAACAAAGATAAACATTAAACTATATTTGTGATATAAGTAAAAAAAGTGCGTTTCCCGTCTATCAACAACAAATTATGTCGGTTTATGGATTGAATTTATTATAGCTTATATTTATGTTTTGTGGAAGAATATGCAGAAAAGGACACAGTTGTTTTGGATGATTTTCTGACAAGCACAGAGTTCGAATATGCGATGGAGAAAATCAAGCACAGCCTGCTCGCTTACTATAAAAAAGCGGCGTAGCTTGAAGCAGTGCAGGAAAAGAACACAAAGAAAGAAGAAGCGCCGCAGACGATGAGCAAGTACGGCTGCTTCCCCGTTGAGAACGATGTGATTTCGGCGGTGCAGATGGAAAACGCCATCGTCGCGATAAGTGCCTATCTGCGGCAGCTTCCAAAACGGATGTATGAGGAAAGCGTGATACGGCGGAAGAGAAATAGAATGATAAAGCTATTTGTTCGGAAACCTGATAGGCAAGTTACCGTGAGGGACGATAACGAGATCATAAATCATAATGAGAGAGGTAAGCAGTGATGGTTATTCTTTTTCTGATAGCTGGTTTCTTCATTTACGCTGTTATAGGTGGTATAGTGCAGTATCGCAAAACGCCAAAGCCGCCAGAAGGCTCAGATTACCAATACAACAAATGGTGGTATGGCGGTGGATGGAAAGAAGTGCAGGCAGAACAGGATCGGCAACGCGTTGAGGAAGAACAACAAATTGCGCTGCAAAAACAAATTATTACATATCTGCAATCCGGCAAGAAAATGGATGCAATTAAGGTGTATAAAGACTATTACGAATGCAGTCTTAGTAAAGCGAAAACAGCTATTTCTGAAATTGAGTGGGAATTAGACTATGAGAGATACCACGAGTCAGAAGATCCGCGACCTTATGCACATGGGCGAGCACAAACGTCTGATGTGGAAATCCACTCTGTTTTTGATATAGACAGGATGGAGGGACACGACTTTGAATACTTCTGCGCTGATCTGCTCCGCAAAAATGGATTCTCTGATGTAAAGGTCACCCCCGGTTCCGGCGACCAAGGCGTTGATATTCTTGCTGTAAAAGACGGCGTAAAATACGCTATCCAATGCAAAAATTATGCTACTCCATTAAGTAATAAGCCAGTACAGGAGGTCAATGCTGGAAAGGCATTCTACGGTTGTCATGTGGGTGTGGTTATGACGAACTCCACCTTTACTCCGGGCGCTGTTAATCTTGCAAGGGCAACAGGCGTTTTGCTGTGGGACAGGGTAGTTGTGGAGAAGATGATGGAAAAAGGAAACATATAGAAATTTTTTGTCAGGCCAGCAGTCCGTTAATGGTATATGCTTATAAAAAGCACTGAAAAATGCTGACATTGAGGTTTTTGTATGGATGTAGGAGAGTTTATGTCGCTTGGATCGGACGAGAGGTATAATCCCGTAATTAGAACTAACCTTGCTGACGAGGAAATGCAGCGCATTATAGGCAGCGGCAATACTATTTCTGAACAGTTGCATGGATTAGAGCAGCTATACCGTAGCATATCAGACTATGATGGTATTGATTTTTCAGAGTCAAGAATGATTTTGGAATATTGGACTACTGAAAAGCTGATGACGCTTCCTTTTCCAAAATGGAGTGGATACAATTATGAGCAAGAAATAAAAAATGCAACGGCTACGACATTTCTCGATTGGGATTGTAATCTAGATAAACCATTATATGGAAGAAGAATGGGCTATTGGAAACTTCAAGGTACATGGTATGTTCCTATCATCATTATCAAATCATCAGATTTTGGTAGCTGCAGCCTACAACAACCATATCAATTATTTGAAGGGCATACCCGATTGTTGAGGCTAAAAATTCTTAATCTGCACAAAAATATAGAACTGAAGGACTATCACTTGGTTTGGGTAATTACAAAGCAAAATGTGAGCTAGGGGCTAGAGTATCAAGCAGCATCATTCTATCGCAATGTCAGACGCGAAAACGCATGTATCCGCTGCCACTTGTGAAACCGCCCAGCTTTTTTTCATTCCCAATCACAAAACCCTGTCCGCTTTCCTGTCGGGCAAAACGAGCGTTTCCATCCAGCGACCCCCCCATTCTACCCGCCAGCCATGACAGCAGGTAACACACTACACCTTTGTTCCAAAGGCTGTGTGCCAAAAGGGTACCCTTTGGACATCCTCGTTTTGTCGGAGTGTAGCCACGTCTCGCAATTCTGTTCATGCGCTCCGCCCTCCAAAACTACAAAAAAGCAAACGCATATCAGCCTACTTCTCCGGCAGATATGCGTTCTTTTTTTTGCTACTCTGTCTGCACCGCAACCAAAACACTTTTGTGAATATCGACAAATAAACCCCAAAAATCAACATAGGCATTTCTTTATTATGTTTATTAATATATTACATTTATAATAAATGGAATCATCATATTGAGATGTGCTTTACTTGAAAGAAGTTGCAGGGAGTTTCGATATTTGCGGAAAAGACGGAAAAGCATAAAGTTGTCGCAGATTAAGATGGCGGAGATGGTCGGAGCGAGGCAGTCGAGCCTAAACCGCTATGAATTAAGTCAAGCCTCGCCCACCTTTTCAACTTCGGCTCCATCCCAGTTGATATAATCAGGAAAAAAGGGCGGTTCACAAATTTTTCACTTACATTCTTGAAAATCCAGGTGATAAAATCAACATATAGTAATCATCATTTCCATAAGCTCCATATATTGTTCTGGTGGGAGGTGAAACCGATGAAAAACGAATCATGAGCGCATGCCTGCTGTAAACGCTCCGCTTTGTACTTACCAGCCAATCATGTGCGTCGCTCCTGTCCGCAGAGGGCAGCGCCCCAAATTATATCTCAACATATTAGGAGGAGGAAATCTTAATGAAACGCATCAAGTCCGCCTGTCTGGAACAGACGCTCCTTTTCACGCCCAAGGACGGCTTGGGCGAAGCAGCGGGCGCGCGCGCCGTCTTGGAGGAGATCGAGCACTATCAAAAGCAGCTTGACCGCACCCATGTCCGCTACAAAATCCTGGAACAGCAAGCTGAACCGGATGGCTCTGTCCTGATCAGAATCAAACGGCAATACAACAACCACGACTGCACCGAATACATGTCCTGACCCCCTCAACATAGGAGCACCGCTATGAACATGATCGGCGAGCTTGTCGAACACAGGAAATACGGCCTGGGCCAGATTAAAAAGCAGGCCCGGGGAACAATCACCGTGGAATTCTTCTCACCGCCGTGCGGCAGACAGTTCTCCTGCCCCTCCTGTTTTCAAAAAGAGCTCCGGTTTGCCGAAGCTCTTGCGCAAAAGGAAATCGAATATGAGTTATTGGGCGGGGGCCATCAGCCGGAGCAGCGGGATCAGGGGGACTTTTAACGTTCCGCCTGGCTCTCCAGCGTCCGGGCGATGGTCTCCTCAACCTGCTCCACCGGGATGTTGAGCGAAACCGCCAGCTCCCCATGCAGCAGCTCCTGCGCCCGCTTTAAATAGTGCTCCTCCGTGCGGCCATAGCCCTTTCCCTGGGCTATGGCCCTTTGGTTTTTACAATAGATGGAGCGGATCAAACAGAGCAGATTCCTCTCCTCATAGGTCTGTAAAAGGTTTTTGTATTGAAGGGCCGCCTCCCTGGAATTGCAGGATGCCTCAAAACTGGAGTTCATCTCCGGGATTCTCCGGATGAGTTCCCACGCCTCCCCCTCTGTCAGAATGGGCCGCATGGGCACGCGCACATCCGTGGGAGCGTAAGTCAGCCCGCTGCGGTACATCGGGGCCAGGGTATAATAGAGCCGGCCGGGATTGGATCCCCTGACGGGGGACGGTCCCACCGCCTCTACGCGGCACACGCCCTCCCCGCCGTAAATAATCAAATCGCCTACCTGATACATATTCTTCCTCCCCTCTCCCCGCTCATTTCAGCCAGGGCCTCCTGCCCTGATAATATTTCCCAGCAATGCGCTTTTGCAGCCCCTCGTCCCGGGAAGCGATGCTTCCATAGGCTTGCATAAGGTTCTGCGCATGGGACTCCCTGGTCTTGCAAAACGGACAGGAGGCCCCCTGGCAGGATGGGACGGTGAGATAGGCACATTTCCCATCCTCCAGCAGCCCCATGCAGTCCGGCAGATCAATCCAGTCTAAATTGGAATACAACGTATATGCCATCGTCCTTTCCCTCTCCTTATGGAAAAACATGTGTCCGGCAGCCCAGTCCGGTATTTTGCCGGAACCTCACGTTTTAATGATTGTACCATTTGGGGAATTGCCCTCGTAAGCACAAATCTCCCTGTTCCCAATTTTTCCGTATTTTTCAAAAACAATACTTT
>JAHZEH010000271.1:1861-3364 GCA_019421925.1 Clostridia bacterium | reverse complement strand
ATAGTATGGGTCCTCCTCATCTCCCTGGTAAATACCACCCGCTGCACACTCTTTTTACTGTTCAACTGAATACTCCTTCCCAAATCAGGCGATTCCCGTGGCTGCAAATAAGCTGCGCAGGCGGATTTTGGCCGCGCCCAGGTTCTCAATCTCATCGATCTTGATCTGGGTGTAAATCTTGCCCGCCTCCTCAGTGATGCGGCGGCACTCGTCGGAGGTGATGGCGTCGCAGCCGCAGCCAAAGCTGACGAGCTGGACGAACTGCATATCCTTCTGGGTCCCGGCGTACCGCGCGGCGGCGTACAGACGGCTGTGGTAGGTCCACTGGTTGAGCACCCGGAGGTCCAACTCTCCCTCCATCCTGTGGCTGACCATGTCCTCGCTCACCACAGCGATGCCCATGCCGGCGATAAGCTGGTCAATGCCGTGGTTGATCTCCGGGTCAATGTGATAGGGCCGCCCGGCGAGCACGACAACCGGCCTCTTCTCCGCCCGGGCGAGGCGGAGAATCTCCTCCCCCTTCTCCCGGACCCTCTCCATATGGGCGCCGTAGGCCCGGTAGGCGGCCTTGACCGCCGCCCTTGTCTCGCGCAGGGTCAGGCCGGGCGCAGCAGGCAGGAGCATCTGCCACAATTTGCGCGGCAAATACCGGGGATGATGCACGCCCAGATAGCCGTGGAGGAAATTTACCCCCCTGAGCTCGGGCACATTGGCGGCAAGCACCTCGGGATAATAGGCTACAATCGGGCAATTGAAGCAGTTATCGCTCTGGCCGTCGTCCATGTTGTAGGTCATGCAGGGATAAAAGAGGGTTTTAACGCCCTGGTCCACGAGACTCTGCACATGGCCGTGCATGAGCTTGGCCGGGAAACAGACCGTATCGCTGGGGATGGAGCCCTGTCCCCTCAAATAGAGCCCACGGCTGGAGTGGGGGCTTAACACCACCTCAAAGCCCAGCTCTGTCAACAGGGTATGCCAGAATGGGAGCAGTTCATAGAAATTGAGCCCCAGGGGCAGGCCGATCTTCCCGCGCCTGCCCGGGACGGGCCGGTACTCCTGCAACAGCATCCGCTTCTCATGGTAGCCGTTGAGTCTTGCGTCAGGCTCTTTGCGGGTCACGGGACGTTCGCACCGGTTGCCGCTGATATATTGCCGCCCCTCCCCAAACCGGTTGATCGTGAGGCCGCAATGATTGGGGCATTTCCCGCAGGCGGCGGTACGCACCTCGTGCCGGAAGCGGGTAAGGGCTTCGGCGTCCAGCACGGTGGAATGCCCCCCGGTCCTGCGGTGCCTGTCTCTGGCGTAGAGGGCCGCGCCGTATGCGCCCATGAGCCCTGCGATATCCGGGCGCGTCACCTCCACTCCCAGCTC
The DNA here is from genome assembly GCA_019421925.1 of Clostridia bacterium. GTDB lineage: Bacteria > Bacillota > Clostridia > Christensenellales > CALWSW01 > JAHZEH01. The sequence continues at coordinate 1,993 of JAHZEH010000271.1, read as the reverse complement.
CTTTTCAAAGGCCCGCAGCACGCAGTCGTTGTGGAACGTCCCCCCCTGGACGACGATGTGTCTGCCCAGCTCCTCCACGCTGGCGGGGCGGATGACCTTGTAAAGGGCATTTTTAACAATGCTGGCCGAAAG
>JAHZEH010000271.1:0-1851 GCA_019421925.1 Clostridia bacterium | reverse complement strand
GCGGTGCCGGCCCAGCTCCTCCACGCGGGCGCGGGGGGTGCCGTTGGAACGTCCCCCCTTGGCCGTGCTGGTCGAGGCGCCCGCGCTGATATTCTCGGGGGATACGCCGTCCTTCTGAGCCTGCTTGACGCTGCTGTTCATGAACACGGTGCACCGGCTCCCCAGGTCTACCGGCCGGTCGGCAAATCTGCCCAGATTGGCAAACTCCGGCACTGTATATCCCATTGTGGTGGCAAAGGTCTGCAAAAAGCTGCCGCACCCGCTGGAACAGGCCTCGTTGAGGAAGATATTGTCGATGGCCCCGTTGTGGATTTTGAGGCACTTCATGTCCTGGCCGCCGATATCGATGATAAAATCCACCTCGGGAACCAGCTCGCGTGCCGCAATAAAGTGCGCCATGGTCTCAACAATGCCGCAATCCATCTGAAAGGCATTCAGGATGAGGTCCTCGCCGTATCCCGTCACCGCACACCCCAGAAATTGCAGGTTGGGCCGCCGGGCGTAGAGCTCCTGAAGATAGCTCTGTACCAGCGGCACGGGGTTGGCGCTGTTGCTCAGATACCGGGAGGCCAGCAGCGCCCCCTCCTCAGAGATCAGGGCAAATTTGACCGTGGTGCTCCCCGCGTCTACCCCCAGAAACACGCCCCCCTCATACTGTGCAAGGTCCTTCCGGGGCGCTTTGGCACGTCCATGCCGCTCCACAAAGGCCTGATACTCCTCCTCATCCCGGAAGAGGGGCTCCATGCGCATGAGATTGCCCGCGCCGCCGTCCCGTTTCAGGCGGCGCTCAAACTCATCCAGAGAGACGGTCTCCTCAGCGCAATAGGCCGCGCCCAGGGCCACATAGTAGAGGCTGCCCTCCGGACAGACGCCCGTGAGCCCCAGGGCATCGTCAAAGCTCCTGCGTAGTTCGCTCAGGAAGGTGAGGGGGCCGCCCAGATAGAGCACCTGTCCCTGGATGGGCCTGCCCTGGGCCAACCCGGCGATCGTCTGATTGACCACCGCGCCAAAGATGCTTGCTGCGATATCGCTCTTTTTGGCCCCCTGATTGAGCAGGGGCTGGATATCGCTCTTGGCAAACACGCCGCAGCGGCTGGCGATGGTATACGTCCTCTCGTGTCCCTTGGAGAGCTCATTGAGCTCCCCGCCGGTGACCCCCAGAAGGGTGGCCATCTGATCAATGAACGCGCCCGTGCCTCCGGCGCAGCTTCCATTCATCCGAAAGTCGGGGATCCCCTTGAGAAACAGGATCTTGGCGTCCTCTCCGCCCAGCTCAATGGCGGCGTCCGCTCCCGGCATATTCCGCTGGGCGCAGACGCGGGTGGCATAGACCTCCTGCACAAAGGGAATGCCGCATTTCTCAGCCAGACCCATGCCCGCGCTGCCGCTCATGGCGATGCGGGCCTCCTTCAGCCCGGGAAACCGTTCCCTGATCCCGGCTATCAGCTCTCCCGTCTTGGAGACGACTTGGCTGAAATGGCGCTGATACTGGGAGAAGAGCAGCTCCCCCCCATCATCCAGGACAACAACCTTGAGCGTCGTGCTCCCAACATCCAAACCGATTCTCAAATTCCTTCCTCCATGTATTCACCGGGGTTTCATCTCTCTGTCAATTCAATTTATTTATATAGCTCAGAGAGCGGCCTCTGTCAACCCGACAACAGTGTTTTCCCCGACAGAACACACCAAAAACCGCCGTTGCGCGTTTCAAAACGCACCGCGGGGCTGAACCCATCCCCAGGAAAATATTGACGGACAAGCGTCTGTGATGTTATCATGAAAAACGCAGTAAACATTTGAGTTGCCCCATAGTTTTTATGTGAATTACAAGAAATCATGTTATATAAGATA
>JAHZEH010000270.1:1140-3415 GCA_019421925.1 Clostridia bacterium | reverse complement strand
AGGACGACGTTCGAGGTGGAGACCAGCGACGTGTACCGCCCAGGGTTACAGTTTGCCGGCTATTTCCGCCACTTCACCCATTCCCGCGTGCAGGTCTGCGGCAACGCGGAGATGACCTATCTCAGCGAGCTCTCGGAGGAGGAACTCGAGCGGCGGATGGAGGCTTTTTTTGCCTACGATATCCCCGTGCTGTGCATCGCCCGGGGGTTTAAGGCCCCGGAGGTTATGGCCCGCTGCGCCAAGGCGCGCGGCATCCCCATCCTGCGCTTTCCGCAGGCCACCACCAAGCTCATCCACCGCATCGCCAACTTTCTGGATCAGAAGCTGGCCCCCTGCATCACCCGCCACGGCGGCCTGCTGGATATCTACGGCGTGGGGATCATGCTCTCGGGAGAGTCGGGCGTCGGCAAGAGCGAAACGGCGCTGGAACTGGTTAAACGGGGCCACCGGCTGGTGGCGGACGACGTGGTGGAGATCCGCCGCACCTCGGACAACGAGCTTACGGGGAGGGCCCCCGAGCTCATCCGCCATCTGATGGAGCTGAGGGGCATCGGCATTGTGGATGTGCGGAATCTGTACGGTATCGGCGCGGTCCGGGACGAGTGCGAGATCAATCTGCTCATCGAGATGGAGGACTGGGACGAGCATAAGGAGTACGACCGGCTGGGTATGGATGAAAAGCGGGTCCAGATTCTGGACGTGGCCATCCCCAGCATCCTGCTGCCCGTGCGGCCGGGACGCAACCTGGCGATTATCGTCGAGGTGGCGGCCCGTAATTTCCGCCTCAAGCAGATGGGTTTTGACGCGGCCAAGGAGTTTGACCGCAGGCTGACGGAGCAGATGCAGCTCTGATGCGGGGCCCCCAGCGGGGCCAAAAGATACAAAAAATTCACAGAATATTCAGGGGAGAGGGGCGTTTTTGGGCGCTCCTTTTTGGCTTTGCGATGTTTGCTTCCCGTCATTCATGCTATAATCTATGATAGGAGTTTTTTGGAAACGGAAAGGAAACGTGTTCATGAAACGTAAATTCAACGGGAGGATCATTCTGCGCAGCGGCGGCAGGGCGGCGCGCAAGCTCGCTGCGCCCCGGTATGCCCCGGGGGATGATCTGCTCGAACCGTCCCATACCGGCGGGCCTGAAAGCCGGGAGAAGCTGGAGGACGCCACCGGCGTCTATCAGCCCCTGCACGGGGAGGACGCCGGGGATAAAACCCTGTCGGGGGGCAGGACCGCCGTCATGGCTACGCTGCACCGACTCCGCGACAGCGTTTTTGGAAAGAAGGAGGGCGCGCAGGAGGAGGGGCAGGCTGGCGAGGCGGGAGAGGAGGAGACCCGCATCTTTTCGGCTCCCGATATCCCCACGCCCGAAATAGCCCCCGAGCATCTCTACGAGGGGGGCTCCCAGGACAGTATGTTCACGGACCGGGCCAAGCCGAGGAGCTTTGTGCTCTCCGTGGTTTTCACCACGCTCAAGCTGCTGGCCGTGCTGGTGGTGGCCCTTGGCTTCGGCGTGCTGGGGGGGGTCATTGGCATTGCCCGGGCCTATGTTGAAACCACACCCGAGCTGGATATCGGTCTCATCCAGAATCAGGCCCAGACCTCTACGATCTACGACGCCCAGGGCAATGTGATCACCACGTTTGCGGGCCTGGAGAACCGGGAGTGGGCCGCCATTGAGGAGATCCCCGATATGCTCCAGAACGCCTTTATCGCCGTCGAGGACGTGCGTTTTATGAAGCACAGCGGCGTGGACTACAAGAGGCTGTTCTCCGCCGTCATCAACACCCTGCGCAACCAGGATACCCATGGCGGCAGCACCATCACCCAGCAGCTCATTAAAAACCGCATTCTCACCAGTGAGCAGTCCTACAAGCGCAAGATTCAGGAGGCCTATCTGGCCTTGCAGCTGGAGACCCAGTACTCCAAGCAGGAGATCCTTGAGGCCTATCTGAACGCCATCCCTCTGGGGGGGCTTAACTACGGCGTCAAAGCGGCGGCCAAGGACTATTTCGGCAAGGAGCTGAGCGAACTGACCATCCGGGAGTGCGCCATGCTGGCGGGCCTGACACAGAACCCCAGCCGCTATAACCCCCGGCTCAACTACTATGAGCGCGACAACTTCCAGGTCACGGACGAGCGCACCAATACGGTGCTCAGCCGTATGTATAACGCCGGATTCATTACCCTCGACCAGTACGAAGCCGCACTGGTGGAGGACGTGCAGATTCAGGAGAAATCCGTGGTCAGCCAGATGTATCCCATGGCTTCCTTTGTG
>JAHZEH010000270.1:0-1110 GCA_019421925.1 Clostridia bacterium | reverse complement strand
ATGCTGCGCGCCCGGGACCTGCCGGACACCAAGGCCAACCGCTCCGCCATTGAGAAGGAGCTGCGCTCGGGTGGGTACAGGATCTATACCACCGTGGTGCCGGAGATTCAAAACGCCGTGCAGCAGACCTGCTCGGAATATGACAACTACCCCCTTCTGGCGGCCCCCGCCGATTCCGTCAAGCTGAGCAAGAATTCCGACGGCACCATCGATGAGGTGGTGCAGCCCCAGACCGCAGCCGTGGTCATCGACTACCGCACCGGCCATATTGTGGCGATGGTGGGCAGCCGGGATGAGCCCACCCGCAAGAAGCTCCTCAACAGGGCCTATCAGAGCAACATGCCCATTGGCTCCTCCATCAAGCCTGTCGCCGTCTATGCCGAGGCGCTTGAGAGCGGGGCGAGCCCAAATTCCGTGCTTCTGAATTTCGCTTCGGCCATTGAGGGATATGGCGGAAGGGGCTATCCCGGCGGCGGCCTCTCCACCCAGGGACCTGTGACGCTGCGCACTGGCGTGGTGAAATCCCTGAACGTGGTGGCGGCCCGCACCCTGTTTGAATATGTGGGAACCCAGAAATCCAAGGAGCCCCTGGTGGAGCTGGGGATCGATCCCTCCCATATCAACGCCGACGGCCCCGGCCTGGCGCTGGGCACCTCCGGCATCTCCATGCTGGAGCTGACGGCGGCCTACTCCGCCCTGGCCAACGACGGTACCTATCTCGAGCCCGTAGCTTTCACCAGGGTGGAGGACGCCCAGGGGAATGTGATACTGGATTCCGGCGAGCTGCGGAGCACCCGGCAGGTGTTCAAGCCCGCCACCTCCTATATGATTACCTCCATTTTGGAGGATGCGGTCAAGAGCGGCACCGGCTGGCGGGCTAAGATCAAAGGCATGAATGTCGCGGGCAAGACGGGCACCAACGACGACGCCCGGGGCGTGGTCTTTGCAGGATACACCCCCTACTACGCCAGCGCGGTCTGGATTGGCCACGACGACTATAAGCCCCTCAAGAGCGGGGCTGAGGGAGGAAACTATGCGGCCCCCCTGTGGAGCGCCTATATGAGCAAAATCCATGAGGGGCTGGAGAACAAACCCATCAACAGCAACAAT
>JAHZEH010000269.1 GCA_019421925.1 Clostridia bacterium | reverse complement strand
CGTTTCCTTTAAAATGATTTAGAGCTTTTTACTTTTCAACAGATGCACTGACGGCAGGAGGAGCAATGGCGCAAACTCATCCGCATTCCGTACGATACAGTGTGGAGGAGTCCACCTTTTGCGGAGGCCCGCTAAGGGTGAAAAAAGGCGCCGTGCTCATGCGGTATAGCAGTCCCCGGCTGTTTTTCGGTTTTAAATCTGAAGAAAAACAATCTCCTCATGGGTCGATCTCTCCGGGCTGTACGTAAAGCCCTCCCAGGAGAAGCGCAGCACCTCCTCCAGCGAATCGATCCGGTTGCGGACAATATACCGCGCCATCTGTCCCCTCGCCATCTTGGCATGGGTGGCCACCATGCGGTATCCTCCTCTCCTGTAGGAGTAGAACCGGCAGGTAACCAGCCGGTTCCCGGGCGCCAGATAGGGCGTTATCATGGCCGCATATTCAGCCGAAGCCAGGTTGAGCACCATCTCCCCTCTCTCAAAAAGGGCCCGGTAGACGGATTCCCCCCAGTAGTCGTAGAGGGAACCGCCGCACGGCCTGAACCGGCACTGCATCTCCAGGCGGTAGGGCTGAATTCCGTCCATCGGACGGAGGAGGCCATAAAATGCGCTCAGGATGCACAGATGTTCCTGGGCAAAGCAAAAATCCTCCGGCGTAAAGTCCCCGGCACAGAGGTTTTTATATTGCAGGCCATGATAGGCGAGCAGGGCAGGAGTCCCCCGCCTCTCCGGTGAGAACCGCGAGAAGCTGTCGTGCGCCCGTAAAGCGATCTCCTGATTGACGGAAAACAGGCTCTCCAATTCCCAGGGGGCGTATGCGCGCAGCGCACTGCACAGCTCCGCCGCCCTCGGCAAAAACCGCGGCCTGGTGGGTGAAAGGCTCTCCCCGACCCCCTCCCTCATGTTCTTCGCAGGCGAGAGTATGGTAATCAAATGAGCATCCCTCCCTCTCAGTTGAGCGCAATGTCCCGATAGCGGGTGCGATATAGGGCATCCACCTCCTGAAGGAGGGCCCCGCGCTCCCCGCGATACCGCTCATCCTCCAGAGCGCGCTCCGCCATCTCCTGGGCCTGCTGGAGCATCTCCATGCTGTCCACACAGCGCAGCAGGGCATAATCGGCCTGTCCGCTCTGGCGGCTGCCCAAAAACTCCCCCGGGCCCCGAAGCTCCAACCCATCGCTCGTGGAACAAAGGATGCGCAGTCGGTCCACCGCCTCCGGATGGTCGGTACCAGTGAGCAGAAAACAGTAGGACTGCTTGTCGCCCCGCCCCACTCTGCCCCGCAGCTGGTGAAGCTGGGCCAGTCCGAACCGTTCAGCGTTCTCGATAATCATGGTGGTGGCGTTGGGGACGTCCACCCCCACCTCAATGACGGTTGTGGAAATGAGCACCGCTGTCTCTCCTCGCCGGAAACGCTCCAGGACGGACTCCTTCTCCTCTGCGTTCAGGCGGCCGTGGAGCAGCTCGACCCGAACGTCCCGCAGTGGGCCCTCAATCAGCTCCTGATAGAGTTCTTCAACAGATTTGGCTTCCATCAGCTCCGACTCCTCCACCAGCGGGCAGACTATGTACGTCTGCTCCCCTCCCCGGGCCCGCTCCCGCACGTAGCCATACATGTCCATCCTCTTGTGGACAGGCACCGTGCGGGTGAGCACGGTCTTGCGTCCGGGCGGCAGCTCGTCGATGACGGAGGCGTCAAGGTCCCCAAAGAGGATGAGGGAGAGAGTGCGCGGAATGGGGGTTGCGGACATAACGAGCACGTCCGGCTCCTCCGCCTTCTGTTTCATGGCCGCCCTCTGGCGGACGCCGAAACGGTGCTGCTCATCTGTCACCACCAGCCCCAGGGAAGCGAACTGCACATCCCCCTGAAGCAGCGCATGGGTACCAATTACAATTTGAACCTCACCCGCCGCAATTCTCTCAAGCAGCCGCCGTCTGGCCTTTGCGGGCATGCCGCCGACCAGCAGCGCCACACTCCCCTCCTGCCCCAAAATACGGCTGGCGTTCTCATAGTGCTGGCGGGCCAGAATCTCAGTGGGCGCCATCAGGACGCCCTGATGGTTGTTGCATGCCGCCACATAGAGAGCAAAAAAGGCTGGAATAGTCTTTCCTGCCCCCACATCCCCCTGAATCAGCCGGTTCATTGGGGAAGCATTCCCCATATCCGCGGCAATTTCCTCCATAGCCCGCATCTGCGCCCCAGTGGGGGCGAAGGGGACGAGACGCAGGAATCCCTCCAGGAGGCCCTCCGTACGGTAGGAGATACCCTTCTGAGCCCGGCGTTCCCGCCCCAGCAGGCGGATAGCAAGCAGGAAGAAGAATACCTCCTCCATGGCCAGCCTGCGCCGTGCGGCCGCCAGAGAGCTCATATCCTTTGGGAAATGGGCGTTTTGAAGGGCAAAATTCCGTTCACACAGCTCATAATCCAGCCGGAGCGTCTCGGGCAGGTTCTCCTTGAGGGGAAGGCAGCGCTCCAGCGCCTCCTTGGCAGCGTTTCGCACCGCCTTTTGGTTGAGCCCGGCCACCAGAGGATAGACCGGCAGAATCCCGAATCCCCGCCCCCCGTCCGCCAGGTTCTCCGCCGGTTCCAGGGAGGGATTGACAAAGCGCAGCGTCTTGCCGGCGCTCTCGATCTTGCCATAGACCAGATAGACCGCGCCCGCCTCCAGGCTGTTCTTCATATAGGGCTGGTTATACCAGACCAGTCCCACCCGTCCCGTCTCATCATGTCCTGTGGCGGAAACAATGGAGAGACCCCGGCGGGGGTAGGCCACGCGGGGCTGGGCGGCCAGTCTCAGCAGCGCCGCCCCCTGCCCCTCCTGCAGAGCGGCGCAGGGCTGAATGGACGAGAAGTCCTGATAGTCCCTCGGCAAGAGGCTCAGCATGTCCGAGAGATTGACAACGCCCAGCTTGGCGAATAGCTCCGCCCTCTTGGGCCCGACGCCCTTTAGGGCCGTCAATGGCTGATCGCCCAATTGTCCTCCCCCTTTCTCAGAAAAAGACAGGACAAGCTGTAAGCCTGCCCTGTCTCCAAATTTCCATTGGCTGCATATTATTCTACAGAGATAAAATAATAATAGAGCGGCTGGCCGCCGGCCTGAATCACCACGTCGGCGTCCGGATATCTCTCCTCCAGACGGGCGCCCAGGGCTTCGGCCTGCTCCTGCGTGACATCCTCCCCATAGAACATGGTCACGTAATCGCCGTCCTCGCCCATCATGTTTTCCACCAGCTCGTAGGTGACGCCGTCAAGGTCCCTGCCGTTGGCGATCAGATCGCCCTCGCACATCCCCATGACGTCCCCCTCGTGGATCTCATGTCCGGAGATGGTGGTATCCCGCACCGCATAGGTGACAGAACCGGATTTGACAGAATGGGCCGCCGTTTCCATGGCCTCCACATTCTCTTCGGGCGTGCCGTTCGGGTCGAATGCAATGGCTGCGGAGACGC
>JAHZEH010000268.1 GCA_019421925.1 Clostridia bacterium | reverse complement strand
TTTCCATGAAAATACTTTTCGCGGCGTCGGAGTGCATGCCCTTTGTCAAGACAGGCGGCCTGGCCGACGTTGTGGGCACCCTGCCCAATGTGCTGGCCCGCTCAGGCGAGGACGTGCGGGTTATCCTGCCCAAATACAGCGCCATCGCCCAGAAATACAAGGATGAGATGAAGGACCTGCTGTATTTCTTTGTCAACCTGGGCTGGCGCAGGCAGTACTGCGGCATCCAGACCCTTGAGCGGGACAGTGTGACCTATTACTTTGTAGACAACGAGTACTATTTCGCCCGGGGCAGCATTTACGGCTCCGGCGACGAGGAGGGGGAGCGCTTCGGCTACTTCTGCCGGGCCGTTCTGGAGGCGCTTGTGCATATCGGTTTCCAGCCCGACCTCATCCACTGCAACGACTGGCAGACCGGTATGATCCCCGCCCTGCTCAAGACCCACTACAGGGACAACGAGTTCTACAAGGACATCAGGACGGTGTACACCATCCACAACCTGCGCTACCAGGGCATTTTCCCGTGGATGTATATCGACGACCTGCTGGGCATCGGTCCGGAGCACTTCAACGAGGATGAGCTGGAGTACTACGGCTGCATCAGCTTTATGAAGGGGGGCATTGTCTTCTCGGACGCCGTCACCACGGTCTCCCCCACCTATGCTCAGGAGATTCAGACCGCCTATTACGGGGAGCGCATGGACGGCCTCCTGCGCAAGTACAGCGGCAAGCTGACAGGTATTCTCAACGGCATCGATCCCGAGGAATACAATCCCAGGGAGGACCCTGTCATTCCCGCCCACTTCACCAGCCGTTCCCTCAAGAACAAGGCGGAGTGCAAGGCGGCCCTCCAGAAGGAGCTGGGCCTGGAGGTGCGCCCCGAGGTGCCGGTTGTCGCCATTGTCAGCCGTCTGGTGGATCAGAAGGGCATCGACCTGATCGAATGCGTGCTCGACGACATCATGCGCCAGGATTTGCAGTTCGTTGTCCTGGGCATGGGCGAGGAGCGGTACCATGAGCTGTTTGCCTGGGCTCAGTGGCGCTATAAGGGCCGCTTTGCCACCCGCATCGAGCTCAACCACGCTCTCAGCCACAGGGTATACGCCGGGGCGGATATGTTCCTCATGCCCTCCCAGTTTGAGCCCTGCGGCCTCTCCCAGATGATCTCCATGCGCTATGGGACCATTCCCATCGTGCGCGAGACGGGGGGGCTCAAGGATTCGGTCGTCCCCTACAACAAATACACGGACGAGGGCAACGGCTTCTCCTTTGCCAACTACAATGCCCACGAGATGCTCTTCTCCATTGAACGGGCCGTCAAGTATTTCGGCGACGCCGAGATGTGGGAGCGCCTGCGCAAGCGGGCGATGAAAGCCAATTTCTCCTGGGACGCCTCCGCCAAGAAGTATCTCAAACTCTATGCCAAGGTCCTGGGAATCAAAACGGCCGCCAGGGGCAAGAGAAAGCAGAAGGCCGAAGGGGAGGAAGCACCGGCGGAGACCGCCGGCGCCGAGGAATAAATACAGAAACTGAACAAGGGCGGCTGGCAGGTCATGCCGGCCGCCCTTGCCCATGGAGGAGAGCGATGGAGGAGATCGGGGCCAAGTCCATTTTGCAGCGGAGCGCCAGGCCGGGGGACTGGTTCGGGGCGGATTACACTGTCAATCTGTACCGGGGCTGCTGTCACGGCTGTATCTACTGCGACAGCCGCAGCGACTGCTACGGGATTGAGGAGTTCGACCAGGTGCGTGTCAAGCGGGACTGTATCCCCATTTTGGAGAGGGAGCTGCGGGCCAAGCGGGGCAGGGGCCTCGTGGCAATGGGGGCAATGTCCGATCCCTATAACCCGGGGGAACGGGAGCTGGGCGTCACCCGAAAGGCCCTGGAGCTGCTGCTGCGCTACGGCTTTGGTGCGGGGCTGGCCACCAAGAGCGGCCTCGTGACGCGGGACGGGGATGTGCTCGCGGAGATTGCCCGGAGGGAGGCGGGGGTTGTCAAGGTGACGGTCACGGTGGCGGACGACGGGCTCGCCCGCATCCTGGAACCCCATGCCCCCGCCCCCTCGACGCGGCTGAAGGCTGCGGAGGAGCTCAGCTCCCGGGGCATTTTCACGGGCATTCTCCTCATGCCTGTGCTGCCCTTTCTGACGGACCGGGCCGACCAGGTGCGGGAGGTGGTACGTCAGGCCAAGGCCCATGGCGCCCGTTTCGTCTATCCCGCCTTTGGTGTGACACTGCGGGACAGCCAGCGGGCCTACTTCTACCGGCAGCTGGACAGATACGAGCCGGGGTTGTCCCAGAGGTACAGACGAACCTATGGGGAGCGATATTTCTGTCCCATCCCAAACTACAGGGAGATTATCCCCCTTTTTGAGGGGGAGTGCCGGACACAGGGGCTGCTCTGCCGTATGAGAGACATCATAGAGGCCAGCCGCGCTCCCTACAGGAGGGAGCAGATGCGTTTCTTTTAAGCGGACAGGAAGGGCCCCCGGAGCATCACTCCGGGGGCCCTTCCTGTTGGTCATGGCGTCTGCCGGGAGCAGGACAGCGCCAAACGCTGCAAAACGTTCGGCCATGACCCTCAATATTATCCCTGCCCGACTGCTGATAGAGATGGGCATGCCCTGTTTTCCGGCTGGAGATTTTTTTGTCCGTTCTCCTCATCCCCGGCGGGCGGTCTGAATTTATGAGGTTGAATCTCCACAGGTGTTTCCCTTTGCGCGGTCACGGTATTGCGCCGGGAATGGGACATCATTGGATGCTTCGATAGTCGGTCAGGCCCCACTTGTTCCACAGTGCGGCCAGGGAGCCGTCCTCCTCCATCTCGCGCAGGATGTTGTTGACGAGGGAGCAGAGAGTTTCGGAGCCCGCAGGAAACGCCACGGCATATTCCATGGTGCCCAGGGCGTCGGGCAGGATGGTGTGCCGCTCGGGGATATGCCAGGCGTCAAGGAGGGCGTATTCGGCGCACAGGGCGTCTATTTTGCCGTCGGCAAGGGCTTCAAGCATATCGCTGGAGCTGGCGAATTCCACGACGGTGGCCGCGGGCTGCTGTTTCCCGGCCCAGGCCTTGATCAGATTGCGCGCCGTATACCGGTTGTTGGAACCGTCCCGGTTGATGCAGCCCACAGTCCTGCCCGCCAGACTGGACAGGCTGGCGTAGCCGCTTTCGGTCATCACCATAACGGCCACGGCGTCGGTATAGTAGGCGTTGGAATACAGAAGGGAGGTGTTCATGTCCTTTTGGAAAATCCCCAGGGCGCAGTCCAGCGTCTCCTTGCGCAATTTGGCCGGACCGGTGTTGAAATTGACCGGCGTGATCTCCAGCTCGGAGGAGCCGAAGATGCGTCCGGCGATGGCGGCGGCCAGCTCATATTCCATGCCCGCGTAGGCGTCGTCCTCCTCATAATACACGGAGAATTTGAGCAGATCGGTGCGCAGGCCCACCCGCAGC
>JAHZEH010000267.1 GCA_019421925.1 Clostridia bacterium | reverse complement strand
TCGTCTTCATGGCGCCGACCTTGCGGCTATAGCTGGCGTTCTCAATCCTGAAGGGGAACTGGGCCACGTCCGCCGAAAGATTGGGATAAACCTCGACGTCCGTGATGTCGTTGCCCCGGTTGCGCATAGGCAGAACCACCGTCACCTTGTCGCCCACGTCGCCCGAGGGGGTGGAGACGGTCTTGCCGCTGCTGTCCTTGCTCTGGAGCACGATGGGATTTTCCACTTCGCTCTCGTCCGGCTTGCTCACAGCGCCCGTCACGGTGACATAAAAATCGATTTTGTGCTCATAATAGCTGCCCAGCTCATAGTAGGCGATGGTAAAGCTCATGGCTTTGGTCCCGTTGGTCGCCTTGTCGCTGATAGTGAAGTTAAAGGTAGCCGTCGCCTTGCCGCTGGTGCCCATGGTGCCAATGTAGCGGATGTTATTGACGTTGTCGATAACGAAGGGATAGGTCTCGACGTCGGTGGTCACGTTGGGCCAGACGCGCACGTCGCCCACGCGTATCGCACTGCGGTTCATGAGGGGCAGGTCGACACGGATGGTCTCGCCCGGCTTGCCGGTGATCACGGGAACCGATGCAGAGGGGTCGATGACCACAGCGGACTTGTCGTTGCTGGTGGACTCCTGATCCCCCTCCCCGGGAAGGGGAGCGACAGAATCGGGCCGGGTGGGCGCCGAGGTCTTGGAGAACTGGATGGGGGAATCAAAGGTCGAAGTGGTGGTGTCGCCGTAGCGGGCGATCAGGCTGACCTCGTGGGTCCCCGCGGCAAGATAGGTATTGATGTCCATCTTCCAGGCAGAGAAACTCGTTCCATCCTTGGGATAGGTCTCTCCCGCTTTGAGGGAAACATTGGTAATGATGCCGTTGTCGGAGGAAATATTGTATCCCAGGCAGCCGAGGCTGAGATTGCTCACGTCCTGAACCGCCTCGACCCGCACGCCCACCGTAATGGTCTTGTTGCTCTCAGTATAGCCGGTGGCCAGGGGACTGTCGAAGACCAGGCGCAGCTTACCGTCCTGGCTCAGAATCATATTGTTCCCCGCCGCCATGGCCGTGGTGGCGGGCATCACGGCCACGAGCATCGCCGCCAAGGTGAGAACGGTTAAAAACAACGAAACGAACTTTCTCATGATTGCACTTCTCCTTCTTTGGAACGATAATCAATTTGGATAATTTCGCCGTCCAGAATGTGAACCACTTTATCAGCATACGACGCCATATTGGGGTCATGCGTCACCATGACAAAAGTTTGGTTCCGTTCGCGCATAATTCCGGTGATCAGCGCCATCATATCGTCGGAGGTCTTGGAGTCCAGGTTGCCTGTGGGCTCATCCGCGAAAATGATCTTGGGTTTGGTTACAAGCGCGCGGGCGAGGCCAACGCGCTGCTGCTGGCCGCCGCTCATCTGGTTGGGGCGGTGCTTCATATGGGTCCCGATTCCCACCGCCTTGAGCATCTCCGCCGCAGCCTTCTCCCGCTTCCCCTTGGATATCCCGCGGAACTCCAGGGGGAGAGCCGTGTTCTCCAGCGCCGTCAGGCTTTGCAGGAGATTAAAGGACTGGAATACAAATCCGATATTTTTCTGCCGGAAGAGGATAAGCTCCCCCTCCGTCATTCTCTCTATGTGTTTGCCCGCAATGATAACCTCCCCGCTGGTGGGGGGCTCCAACCCCGCCAGGAGGTTGAGGAGCGTGGACTTACCGCTGCCGCTCCGGCCGACAATGCAGCAGAATTCTCCCTCCTCAATGGTCAAATCCACGCCGTTGAGCGCATTGAGCGACGTAGACCCGATGCGGTAAATCTTTTTTGCCTTGCGCACCTCAATAATATTTTCGGCTATTTTCTTCACCTTCCCTCAAATTGCGCCGTAGGCGCAAAAAATATTGCAGTATATTAGACGATGTATGGGCACATATTGTTTCCAAAGTTCCCCACACAACCTCCTTCATTTTGTCATAAATGCCACTCAAAAACAAGGACGCCCGCTACGCGGGCGTCCCTTTTCCTGTGAACACTTTGTGAACATATTTTGAATTCAAAAAGAATTCTTTCTGAATTCTTAATAAACTCTTAAAATTAAAATCACGTCCGGATATTCCTAAAAAAGCCCCACAATATTCCCATCTTTATCAATATCAATGGCGTTGGCCGCAGGTGTTTTGGGCAGGCCGGGCATAGCAATGATTTCGCCGGTGAAGGCGACGACAAAACCCGCGCCCGCGCTCAGGCGCACAGAACGGATGGTCATCTCAAAATCCTCCGGCCGCCCGATCTTCCTGGGGTCGTCGGACAGGCTGTACTGTGTTTTTGCCATGCACACAGGCAGGCCGTCATATCCGTCCCTCTCCAATTGGGCGAGCTGGCTCAGCACCCCCGCGCCAAACTGGATGCGCTTTGCGCCGTATATCCGCTCACAGATATGGCGGATTTTCTGCTCATAGGACTCCTCCAGGGGATAGGCGAAAGTCATGCCGGGATTCTCATTTTCATCAACCACAGCGCAGACCGCTTTGGCCAGCTCTATGGCCCCCGCGCCACCCTCTCTCCAGACATTGCAGGGAACCGCTTGGATGCCGCGCGCCTCGCAGGCCTCTACAAGGCGGGAAATCTCCCTTCCGGTGTCCGAAGCGAAGCGGTTGACAGCCACGACAACAGGCAGGCTGTAGACCTCCCGCATATTCTCGCAGTGTTTGAACAGGTTGCCCATGCCCTTCTCCATCGCCTCCACGTTCTCGCTCGAGAGATCGGCCTTGGCCACGCCGCCATGGCTCTTCAGGGCGCGGACCGTGGCCACCACCACCACGGCAGAGGGCTTCAGCCCCGCTTTGCGGCACTTGATATCCAGGAACTTCTCAGCCCCCAGGTCCGCGCCGAAGCCGGCCTCAGTCACACAGTAGTCCCCTGCCCGCAGGGCGCAGCGGGTGGCAACGATGCTGTTGCAGCCGTGAGCGATGTTGGCAAAGGGGCCGCCATGGACAAAGGCGGGGGTATTGCCGATGGTCTGCACCAGGTTTGGCCAGATGGCCTGCTTGAGCAGGACGGTCATCGCGCCGTTGGCGTCGAGCTGCCGCGCTGTGACAGGTTCCCCCCTGCGGTTATAGGCCACGACGATGCGGCCCAGCCTTTCCTTCAAATCCATCAGATCAGCAGCAAGGCAGAACACCGCCATGACTTCGCTGGCCGCGGTAATATCGAATCCGTCCTCATGAGGCACACCGTTGGCTTTTCCGCCCAGGCCGCTGACAATGCTGCGGAGCTGGCGGTCGTTGGTGTCCATGCACCGCCGCCAGGCAATCCGGCGCACGTCGATGTCCAGAGCGTTTCCCTGTTGGATATGGTTGTCGAGCAGGGCGGCAAGCAGGTTGTTGGCCGCCGTAATCGCATGCAGGTCCCCTGTGAAGTGCAGGTTGATCTCCTCCATTGGGACGACCTGGGCATAACCGCCGCCGGCCGCGCCCCCTTTCATGCCGAATACAGGGCCGAGGGAGGGTTATGCCCAGGTCGTCCCAATAGAGGAGATCAACCTGCACTTCACAGGGGACCTGCATGCGATTAC
>JAHZEH010000266.1 GCA_019421925.1 Clostridia bacterium | reverse complement strand
TGCCAGCAGCTCCCCTCGCCCTCCTTGACCCTCACCACAGGCGCGTGGGTATTGTCCCCCAGCGCGGCGCCCTCGGTGCAGCTCCCGTTGGTGACAAAGACCAGATCGTCCTCGGTCAGGTCGATGTGCTCCTCCTCGCCGCCGTGGAAGCAGTCGATGCGCCGGGCAACCTTCCTGCCGCCGCTGTGCAGAAACTCCACATTGGTCACCTGGGTGTCGTAGTGGAATTGCACGCCGTGGGACTTCAGATATTCCACCATAGGCAGGATGAGGGACTCATACTGGTTGTATTTGGTGAATTTGAGGGCGGAAAAGTCGGGCAGGCCGCCGATGTGGTGGATAAACCTCTGAACATAGAGCTTCATCTCCAGAGCGCTGTGCCACTCCTCAAAAGCGAACATGGTGCGCCAGTACAGCCAGAAGTTGGATTGGAAGAACTCCGGATGGAGCACATCGGTGATGGCCTTGTCATAGAGCTGCTCATCCGGGGTCATGAAAAGCTGAATAACGCTCATGGCCGCAGCGTCGGAGAGGGCGAATTTTCCATCCGTATGGGCGTCCTCCCCCCGGTTGACAGTGGCGCGCATGAGGGAATAGTTGGGGTCCTCCTTGTTGAGCCAGTAGAACTCGTCGAGCACCGACGCCCCCTCTGTCTCCAGGGAGGGGATGGAATGGAACAGATCCCAAAGGCACTCGAAATGGTTCTCCATCTCCCTGCCGCCCCGGATGACAAAACCAAGACTCTCGTCCCGGATGCCGTCGCACGCGCCGCCGGGGAGCTTTCCCTCCTCTAGGATGTGGATTCTCTCCCCCTTCATCTGCCCGTCGCGGATCAGGACAGAGGCCGCGGAGAGGGCCGCCAGGCCGGAGCCCACCAGATATGCCGATTTGCGCTCCACCCCTTCGGGTTTGCGGGGACGGGCGAACGCCTCATAATTGCCGTTGCTGTAATACATGTCTGAGACCTCCTGTTTGTTTTGTTGGCCCCAGTATATCCCCTGCCCCCCGGAAAGAATATGGACACAAAAGGGGTGGTGGCGAAAAATACGCCGCCGCCCCCCATCTGGCTAAAATTTGGACAGCCCCGCCGGTTTGTCTAGTCGCAATCCGCCCGGAATCGCTCCAGCGCCACAGAGAAGTCCCCCTGGATCATGGTGGTCAGCGTGGAGACGATCTGCTCGGGCTCCTCCTTCATGCCCCCCTCAATCCAGTCCACCATGAGCCCCACAAAGCCGTACTTGTAGAAATTGGCAATAAAGCGCTTGTGGTTCTCGCTCACCCGCATGCCCTGGGCCCGCTCCTCCACCACTCCCAGGAGAAGCCGGTAGGTCTCCCGGTAAAGATAGCGGAGCAGGTGATCCTTGCTGAGGGACCGGTAGGTGTTGAGGACAAAGGCCCGGTTATCCCGGACATAATCAAATATCTGCAAAAAGCCCTGCTGCCAGGTCTCGGCGTTGTTTTGCCGTCCAGGGGCTTGATGGCCTCGTTCTCATAGATCCAGTCGATCAGGTCGTAGACGTCCTGAAAATGGTAATAAAAGGTGTGGCGGTTGACCTCGCAGTCCTCGGTGATGTCCGTGACGGTGATCTTGGAGAGGGGCTGCTTCTCCAGCAGCTTTTTGAGCGAGGCCGCCAGGGCCTTCTTGGTGGTCTGGGACATGTCGTTCCCCCCTGTTGGAATTGTGCCCTATTATATCACAAAATCCCTCCTGCGGATGCCCGCCCATTATGTTATAGTTGAAGTATCATGAGATGAGGGGGATTACATCATGGGCAAATACCGCATTGGAATCGACGTGGGGGGCACCAAAATCGCCTACGGGCTGTACGGCGGGGACCACGCGCTCCTGGCCAGCCAGATACGGCCCTCCCGCCCGGAGCTGGAGAGCCGGGACATGCTGAAGGCCATGTGCGCCGATATCGCCGCCCTGCTCGAAAACGCAGGGCTCACGCTCCCCGACCTGTCAGGCGTAGGCGCGGCCTTTCCCGGGCATATCGACTATGCCAGAGGGCTGGTCATCACGGCCTCCAACCTGCCGGGCTGGAAGGGCGTGCCCGCCCGGGATATCCTGGAGCAGGCGCTGGGGACGCCTGTGGCGGTGGACAACGACGCCAATGCGGCGGCGCTCGCCGAGTCCCGCCTGGGGGCGGGCCAGGGCCATGAAAACATGGTGTATCTGACCATCAGCACCGGTCTGGGGGCCGGTCTGATCCTCAACGGCGCGCTCTTCCGGGGTTCCTATGGCGCGGCGGGGGAGATGGGCCATGTGTTTATGGAGAGCGGGAGCCGCATTGTGTGCGGCTGCGGCCGGATGGGCTGTGCCGAGGCGGTCGCGTCGGGTACGGGCCTCTCCCGCATGGCAAAGATCCGGCTGTGCGAGGGCATGCCCTCCATCCTGCCCGAGCTGTCGGGGGGCTTTGATCGGATCAGCCCCTACTATATCGGCCAGGCCGCGCAGCAGGGGGACGCCCTCGCCCTGGAGGTGCTGGACGCCTTCGCCGAAAACCTCTCCAAGGTGTTCTACAATGTCTACCAGGTCTTTAATTGCAGCTGCCTGGTATACGGCGGCGGCGTCTCCAACCTGGGGCCCCTGCTCATGGACCGGGTGGAGGAGGGCTTCCTCCGCCGCATCCCCATGGCCAAAGAATACCCAATGGCCATCCTGCCCGCCAGCTTCGGCGGCGAGGCCGGGATGGTGGGGGCCTCCCTGCTTACGGAGTAGGCCTTTTGGGGGAACTTTTTGAAAAAAGTTCTTCCCCGCCCCCCTTTCAAAAACTTTTATGGGCTAATCAGTCCTTTTTTTGAGCCAGCAACACAAAAACGCCGGAAACATCCGGCGTTTTTGTGCTGCATATCAAAATTTTGTAAGGGGCCTGGGGGAAACTTTTATAAAAGTTTCCCCCAGCGTCCCCCCTACTCCAACGCCGCGGCAAAATCCCGGCACATGCCCTCCACCATCTCCCGCCGGGCGATGGCGGCACGCCAGCTCTCCGGGATGGCGTCTAGGCCGTAGAGCAGTCCGGCAATCCCCCCGGCGATGGCGGCGGTCGTGTCGGTATCCGCCCCCAGGTTAACCGCCCGCAGGACGCATTCCTCATAACTGCCCGTCTGGAACAGGCACCACAGAGCGGCGTCCAGCGAGTGGATCACATAGCCGCCGCTGTTGACCTCCTTCTCGGGCAGTTCCTGGTACTCCACGGGCGTGCGGTAGAACTGGGTCTCGTACCACTGGGCTGCCGCCCGCAGGGCAGGGCTGGCCGTGCGGTAGTGGGTAAAGACCGCGCGGGCCGCCTCCTCCCAGCTCAGGGCAAGCGGCTTGCCCGCCAGGAGGCCCATCGCCAGGCGTACATAGAGCGCGCAGGCCACAATCACCCGGGGATGGGCATGGGTGACGGAGGACGCCGCCTCAATCAGTTCATATCCCCCCTGCTGCCTGCTGAGATAGAAGGCCAGGGGCAGAATGCGCATGAGGGAGCCGTTGCCGCAGTCCCATTCGTTCCCTCCGCCGCACGGGAGGGCCGGGGTCCCCTGCACCATGCGCAGGATAGCCCGCAGCGTGGTGTT
>JAHZEH010000265.1 GCA_019421925.1 Clostridia bacterium | reverse complement strand
ATTAGTGTTTTGGCCTGCGGTTTTTTCAGTCTGCTGCAAAACCAGAGCGGGATCGACGTTCCAGGATAAAGAGCCGTTGGATATTCTTTTTTGATAGTCACTCATGCCAAGAGATCACAATTAACGGCATGATTGAAGGGCATAAACGGAGCAGAAAGAGGGCTGTGGCGAACCACAGCCCTCCTGGTGCATAGGGTATTCTTGAGACTATTTGCTGTTGTTGATGTAGGAGACGGCCTGTGCGCCGGAGAGACGGCCGGAAGTGAAGGCCCAGCCAAGGGCGGCGCCGCCGTAAGTGACATAGGGTTTCTTGTTGCTGTAGAGTACGCCGCCGGACTCGTTGCCCACTGCATAGAGACCGTTGATAATGGTCTGGCCGTCGGCCTTGAGGACGTTGAAGTTCTCGTCGATGTCCAAACCGCCCACAGTGCTGAACGTGCAGGAGTAGCCCTTCATGGCGTAGTAGGGGCCCTTGCCGAGAGAGATCAGCTTGGCGGCGTCCTTGCCGAACTGCGTATCCTCACCGGCAGCACAGTAGGATTCGTAATCCGCCATGGTCTGGATAAAAGTCTCGGTCGGAACGCCCATCAGGCCCGCCAGTCCCTCGAGAGTCTCGGCCTTGAGCAGCACGCCCATATCCACGAGTTTTTCGGTGATCTCATAGATCTCAGGGATGGGGACGTTGCCCAGAGTTCTTCCCTGGTTGCCTGCTGCGTAGGTGTAGAGTGTGGAGGAGAAGCCGCTCTGCGCAATGCCGTCCAGCACGTCCTGGGACATGACCGCCCAGTAGGAGGGGCCGGCATACCACCAGGAGAAGAGCTGACCCTCTTTCACGAAACGTTCTCCATCGGCATCGACCCAGGGAATATCGGAGTTAAGGACGAGGGAGTCGGGGACGCAGTTGAGGGAGGTAGTGTAGGGCCAGCCATACCACATGTCAAGAGCGGCATCCTCAATCGTCTCAACCGGATAGTCGTGAATGACCACATTGGAGGAGGCGAAGTGAACCATGGGTACCATGTCGATGTTGTAGGTACCGGCTCCCAGGTTTTCGATGGCGGACTGGATCATCTTGCCGTCGTTCTGGGCCATGCCGATGAGGGTCCAGAATCCTCCGAGCTTATCATAGTAGGGGTTCTGGGAGAGGTATTCCTCCTCCATCTGGGCATTGCCCGCAAAGCCGCCGGAGGCCAGGATGACGGCTTTGGCGTTGATGGTATAGACTGTGCCGTCATGGGCGGTCGCGAGAACGCCGGTGGCGGTGTTGGTGGCCTGATCGTAGAGAATCTCAGTGGCCTCGGTCTCCAGCATGTATTGGCCGCCGGCCTCTGTGTAGTCCTCAATCAGACGGGCGAAATATTTGTCCACCTGGGTGTTCTGGCCGCCGTCGATGACCTCGCCGTAGTCACGGCCCTCCTCCACGTTGAACACAGAGACGTATTGATATTTGCAGCGGTAGATATCCTGGGGCGTGAAGCCGCTCAGGGGGTTGTTGAAAAGGAAGCCGTGGTCGTAGAACAGCCAGTCGATGGTGTCGCCGGAGTTATCCAGGTACTTCTCGACGATGTTCATCTTGGCATCGCCCTCGGTGTATTCCTCCCAGGCGGCGATCAGGGCTTCGCCGTCCATATAGTCCTCGCCACCGTTGAACTCCTCCTTATACTTGGGGGCGTTGACGGCCATAGGCTCGCCGCAGAAGGAGGATGTTCCGCCGTAGCGGCCCGCCTTGTCGATGGCCAGAACAGAGACAGCCTGCCCGGCGGCGGCCTGGGCCTCCACAGCGCTCATGGCAGCGGCACAGCCCGAGCCGCCCATACCGACAACCAGCACATCCACGTCGATGGTCTGGGCGGCCTCCACCTTGGTTTCAGGGACCTGGAAGGCGGAGATGGCGGAGGCGTCAGATCCGCCCGCCACAAGGGCCTGAGTGAGGGCGTCGGCGGTGGCCTGCTTGACCGCGTTGCTGCACAGCGTGGCGCCGGAGATGGAGTCGACGGCGATGGATTGCAGGTCGAGCATGCGGGGGATCATATACTCCTTGACAGAGCGTACCATGGCCACGCTCTCCTTGTTGCCGTCGAGCTCGATGTCCGTGATGCTGGTCTCGTCCACAGTGACCTTGACGGTCATGGGTTCAATGGCGATAAAGCCATAGGCAGAGGCCTCATAGGTGCCTGGGGCCATCTTAACCTCAGCTTCCGGGGCGGAGGAGGAGCCGGTCTTGGCCATCTCAATGGCCTTGGAGGCAGCTTCCTTGACGGCGCTGCTGGAGAAGGTGGCGCCGGAGACGGCGTCAACCTCGGCGGATTGGGCCGCCAGAATCGCGGCGGGCAGTTCCTGCGCGGCTTTGGAACCGATGCCGTTGGTCTCCTGGGGAGCGTCAACCACAACATCGGTGATGGCGCCGCTGTCCACAGTGATGGTGACAGTGACGGTTCCGCCAAAGCCGGCGGCTTGGGCGGAGTAGGTTCCCGGCACGTACAGGGATGGAGCGGGGGTCTCCTGGGGTTGGGCCGCTGGGCTGGGCGTGGGGGCTGCGGCCTCCGTGGCACAGGCGGCCAGGGAGAACGCCAGGAGCAGCGCCAGGAGCAGTGCGAGATGCTTCTTCATGTTTCTTACCTCCTTATAATTTTGAGCGGGCGGGGCGCATAATATGGCCCTTTCCATTCCAGGCCCAGTATAAGCCAGTGTGTTACACGGGTGTCAATCCTTTGAAAATGTGAATTTCCGGCGGAAACCGGGTCCATGCAAACGGCCCCGCACGGGGCGGGGCCGTTTGCATGGACTATATCCGGATGACTGGAACGTGGGTTTGGAGGTAATATCTGAGGGGGACGCCGCCACGGTATTCGATGAAGTCAACGGAGAAGCAGACATCGTCGTTGATGACGTAGCGGTGCTCGCGCACATAATTGATCATGGGCAGGATGTCCCGGTAGGCGAGGGAGAAGGGATCCTGGGTGAAGAAGGTATACTTGATTCCCCAGCCTCCCATCATGGCTCTGACGGGTGGATTGATGGGCAGGTTGAACTCCCCCACATAACGCAGGCTGGCCGACAGGCCGGGGTGCAGGTTCAGAGGGCCGTCCCGCAGTTCACCGGGGGAGACTGAGAGGAAAAAGCCCACGAAGGGCATAGCGTCGATCCACTGCTTGACAAGCTGCCGGGTCTGGTCGGAGGGGTGGTCCCTCAGGAGCTGGTAGGGGAGATGGTAGGCCGGGGGGCATTGGACCTCCCGGATGCGCTCCAGATTCTCCTGAACGGTCTGCATCGTGCGGATGCGGGCGTTGCAGCGCTGCTTGAGGAGCTGGAGCTCCTGAATCTGCTCATCAATCAGGGAGGCACGGTTTTCCAGGGCGTTAGGCTGGCCGTCTATGCTGCTGTTGTCCAGCTGCTGCCCAATGTCCAGAACAGAGAGCTTCATCCCCCGGTTCTGGCGGATGTCGAACAGGGTGATGGCGTCCAGATCGCTGTACATCCGGTAATGGTTGGAGGGGTCGACCGTGGGGCGCAGCAGGCCGCATTTTTCATAGTAGCGCAGCGCGTCGGGGCTGATGCCCAGCATATCGGAAAATTCTCGTATCTTATATAACA
>JAHZEH010000264.1 GCA_019421925.1 Clostridia bacterium | reverse complement strand
CGGGAGCACGCACCCATCTCCATCAAGAGCGCGGGCGTGTCCTGCGTCATCGCCGTCAACTTTGCCCGCATTTTCTTCCGCAACGCCATCAACATCGGCCTGCCCGTCCTCGAGTGCCCCCAGGCCGCCGGGGAGATTGGCGCCGGGGATGTGCTGAGCGTGGATCTGGAGGCCGGGCTCATCACCGACGAGACCACGGGCAGGCAGTATAAAGCCACAGCCTTCCCCCCCTTCATGCAGAAGCTCATCGACGCAGGCGGGCTGGTCAAATACACTGTGGCCCAGCTACAGGAGGCGGGAAAATGAGGCAATATAAGCTCACCGTCCTGCCGGGCGACGGCATCGGCCCGGAGATTATCGCCCAGGCCACCCGTGTCCTCCAAAAGGCCGCGGATAAATTCGGTTTCTCCCTGGAGATGGAGGAGGCCCTCCTGGGCGGTTGTGCCATCGACCAGGCCGGATGCCCCCTCCCCCAGGCCACCATCGACGCCTGCAAGGGAAGCGACGCCGTGCTGCTCGGCGCGGTGGGCGGACCCAAATGGGATGCCCAGAAGGGGGCCACCCGCCCCGAGGCCGGCCTGCTGGGGGTCCGCGCCGCCCTGGGTCTGTTCGCCAACCTGCGCCCCGCCATCATCTATGCCCCCCTCAGGGAGGCCTCTCCCCTCAAGAGTGAAATTCTGGGGGAGGGGCTGGATATCCTGGTTGTGCGGGAGCTGACCGGCGGCATCTATTTCGGCGAGCGCGGAAACGGCGAGGAGAACGGCGAGCCCTATGCCTACGACACGGAGAAATACTCCCTGCCCGAGATCGAGCGCATCCTGCGCCGGGGCTTTGAGGCCGCCCGCCTGCGGAACAGGCGGCTGTGCTCGGTGGACAAGGCCAATGTGCTGGCCTCCTCCCGGTTGTGGCGCGAGACGGCAAACCGCATGGCGCAGGAGTACCCCGACGTGGAGCTCACCCACATGTATGTGGACAACGCCGCTATGCAGCTGGTGCGCAATCCCCGCCAGTTCGACGTGATCGTGACCAACAATATCTTTGGCGACATCCTCTCGGACGAGGCCTCCATGATCACCGGCTCCATCGGCATGCTGCCCTCCGCCTCGCTGGGGGAGAGCAAGCTGGGCCTGTTCGAGCCCATCCACGGGTCCGCTCCGGACATCGCGGGCCAGAATGCGGCCAACCCCCTGGCCGCCATCCTCTCGGCGGCCATGCTGCTGCGCTACTCCCTGGGGGAGGCCGAAGCGGCGGACGCCATTGAAAGAGCCGTCTCCTCCGTGCTCGACAGCGGCGCGCGCACCCGTGACATTGCCGCGGGCGGCGCTTTCCTTGGCACGGCTGAGATGGGGGATGCGGTGCTGCAGGCCCTCTAAGAATCTTTTCCTTTTAACCCTTTTGCTGTATAATGAACGCAGCGGGACTCCACGTCCCGCCGCGCACGGCAGGGAGCGGCATGCGCCGCTCCCTTTCCCTTTTCAGCATGGAGGGATACGATATTGAGCAGGATCAAAAAAATCTGGATCGCCGCAGGCGTCCTCCTGGGCCTCCTTCTCCTCGGAGCCGGAATCTACGCCGGCCGGCTGTACTACGTGGCGAAATACGCCCCCCGCTCAGCGTTCTCCGCCCGGCCCACGCCCGCGCAGGCCGAGCCCTCCCCCGTCCCGGCAGTGTCTGGCCAAAGCCCGGCGCCCGCCGCGCCCACGCCCATCCCCTCCCCCACCCAGGATCCCGAGGAAGCTCTGGCCGAAACCGCGGACTTCTCCTTTCTCAGGGATACTGTCAACATCCTGGTTTTGGGCTGGGATCACAGCCCCGAACGGGACGACGAGGACAACGTACTCTACCGAGACGAGGACAACAACTTCCGCAGCGACGTGCTGATCCTGCTGGCGGTGGATTTTGAGCAAAAAAGCGTGGACATGATCTCCATCCCCCGGGACTCCTACTACCAGATTTACAACACCCCCGGCAAGTGGAAAATCAACGCCGCCTTCGCCAAAGGGGGCAGCGCGGAGGGGGAGGGGTTTGCCTATGCCATGAACACGGTCTCAAGCCTCTTCGGCGGCCTGCCCATCCACTACTACTGCGGCGTGGAGATGGAGGGGCTCAAGGCCCTGGGCGACGCGCTGGGGGGTGTGGAGTTTGATGTGGACGCCCGCATTGTGCTCAACGGCCGGGTGCTGGAGAAGGGTCCCCAGGTTCTGAGCGGCCAGCAGATTCTGGACTACTGCCGGGCCCGCAAAGGCTACGGCACGGACGTGGACCGGTGCGGCCGCCAGCAGAAGATGCTCTTCGCCATGTTCAATCAGATCAAAAAAGCCAACCTCTTCACGGATATCCCCCGTATTTATTCCGCCCTTTCGGATAAAATCTACACCAACCTGAATTTGGAGCAGATCGCCGCCCTTGCCTATTTCGGCATGGGCCTCAGCACAGAGGATATCCACGCCTACACCCTCAAGGGCAAGTACGAGAAGGCCTACGGCGTATCCTTCTACCTGCTCGACCAGTCCTATGTACGCAAGCTGGCCAAGGATGTATTCGGTCTCAGCCTCAAAAAGTCGGTCAACCGCCAGTTTGACATCGAATATATCCATCTCCACGACAGGGCCCGCACCCTCCTTTCCGATGCGGAGGCCTATCTCAAGGCGCATCCCCTGCCCGCGGATACGCCGGAGGAGGTGGCCGCCGGTCTGGACGACGCCCTCAAGGCCATGAACACGGCTCTTCAGACCGATTCCAAGAAGGAATTCCCCCTGCTGGATGAAGACGGGATGGAGAAAGCGGCCCTGGCGCTCCAGGAGGCCCTTGACAGCTATCAGACCTACCTCGCCTCCCCCTCCCCCCAGCCTGATCCCCAGGAGGATCCCCCCTGGGACGAGGAAGCTATCCCGGAGATTGGCCCTGAGGATCAGCTTCCCTCCGGAGATGATGAACCTGGCGGGAGGGGTGGGGACGTCACAAAGATCATGTCCCCGTGAACCAAAGCTGGAAGGAAGTATCGAATGAATCTGATCTACGAAGAACCCCTGGTTTTGCGCTCCTGCCACAGCGACATGGAGGGGCGCTGGAGGCCCGACGCCATGCTCCTCTCCATGCAGGAACTGGCCGAGGATCACGCCGCCCAGTTTGGCAACAGCCGGGCCCAGCTCCTCCAGAAGGGCGTGGTATGGGTACTGGCCCGCCTGCGCCTGGAGATGAAGCGCTACCCCGTCATGGGGGACACCGTCCGCCTCGCCACCTGGCCTGGCCAGACTGTGCGCGCCCTCTTCCCCCGCTACTACGCCTTCTGTGACGGGACGGGGGAGGAGCTCGGCACAGCCGTCACCCTCTGGATGCTGGTGGACGTGGCGGAGCACCGTATGGCTATGCCCTCCCGCTTTGGCGTGACCATGCCGGACGCCTCCCCCCTGCGCGTCCCCCAGCCCAACCCGGGCCGCCTGGGCGTAGCGGCGGAGGGGGCCTCCCTCTCTGCCCGCCGGGCATGCGCATACTGCGACCTGGACGTCAACCGCCATATGAACAACACCCGCTATGCGCAGTGGGTGTGCGACCTCTTTCCCCCCGAGCGGTTTCACGGCCGCTCCCTCTCCTCCCTGCAAAT
>JAHZEH010000263.1 GCA_019421925.1 Clostridia bacterium | reverse complement strand
CTTGCAGGTGGAGATATGGGGGAGCAGTTCGGGCTTGCGCTTCTCCGCAAAGCGGACCCAGCCGGGGCAGCAGGAGGTGAACATGGGGAAGGGCCCGCCCTTCTCCGCGCGCTCCAGGAACTCCTTGGCCTCCTCCATGACGGTCAGGTCGGCAGCCAGGGTGGTGTCAAACACCTCATCCACCCCCATCAGCTTGAGGGAGGCGACCAGTTTGCCCATGACATTCTCGCCGCCCCTGATGCCGAACTCCTCGCCCAGGGCAGTGCGCACGGCGGGGGCGACCTGAAAGACCACCCGCTTATTCGGGTCGTGGATGGCTTTCCAGACCTTATCCGTGTCGTTTTTGATGGTGATGGCGGCGGTGGGGCAGACGGCGGCGCACTGGCCGCAGTTGATGCAGTCTGTGCCAGAGAGCTTCATGTCAAAAGCGGGCATGACCCGCAGGTTTGAGCCGCGGTAGGCGAAGTCCAGAATGCCCATGCCCTGAATCTCCGAGCAGACCCGAACGCAGTCGCCGCACAGGATGCACTTATTGGGATCGCGCACGATAGCCCGGCTGGATTCGTCCAGCTCCAGATGCTCACGGGTATCCTGGAAACGGATTTTGCGCACGCCGAACTTGGCCGCCAGTTCCTGGAGACGGCAGCTGCCGCTTTTGCTGCAGGTGGTGCAGTCCCGGCAGTGGGAGGCCAGAAGCAGCTCCAGGATCATCTTGCGGTGCTTGAGCAGGCGCTCCGTGTTGGTGCGGATGCGCCTGCCGTCGCGGGGCTGCATGGAGCAGGAGGTCTCAATGGCCCCACGCTCGTTCTCCACCACGCACATGCGGCAGGCGCCGTAGACCGAGAGCTCAGAGTGATAGCAGAAGGTGGGCATGTCGATGCCGGCCTTGCGGATGACGTCGAGCACGTTTTTCTCGCCGTCGAAGGCGACGCGCTGCCCGTCGATGTACATAATTCCCTTGCTCATGGTTTAGCCCTCCTTCACGGCGCCGAATTTGCAGGTCTGAATGCATGCGCCACACTTGATACACTTGCTCTCGTCGATGGAGAAGGTCTTTTTGATCTCCCCGGTGATGGCGGACACGGGGCACTTGCGGGCGCAGGCGCTGCAGCCCTTGCACAGGGCCGCGTCGATGTAGATGCGCCGCAGGGCCTTGCAGTCCCCGGCGGGGCAGCGTTTCTCCACCACATGGGCGATATACTCGTCCCTGAAATATTTGAGGGTGCTCTGTACGGGGTTGGCGGCTGTCTTGCCCAGGCCGCACAGGGCGGTCTCAGAGATGGTGCTGGCCAGCTCCTCAAGCAGCTCAATGTCCTCCTCTGTGCCGTTACCCTTGACGATGCGCTCGAGAATCTCCAGCATGCGCTTGGTACCCTCACGGCAGGGGACGCATTTGCCGCAGGACTCGTTCTGAGTGAAGTGCATGAAGAAGCGGGAGACCTCCACCATGCAGGTCTTGTCGTTCATGACGACCAGGCCGCCCGAGCCCACCATGGCCCCCACCTTTTTGAGGGAATCGAAATCCAGGGGGAGGTCCAGGTGCTCTGTGGTCAGGCAGCCGCCTGAGGGGCCGCCGATCTGCACAGCCTTGAAGGTACCGCCGTCCTTGACGCCCCCGCCGATATCGAATATAATCTCCCGCAGCGTCGTGCCCATGGGCACTTCGATCAGGCCGGTGTTGTTGACATTGCCGGTCAGGGCGAAAGCCTTGGTGCCCGGGCTGGTCTCCGTGCCGATGGAGCGGAACCACTCCACGCCGTGTTCGACGATCATGGGCACGTTGGCGAAGGTCTCCACGTTGTTGAGCACGGTGGGCTTGCCGAAGAGGCCCTGCTCCACGGTGCGGGGGGGCTTGACGCGGGGCATGCCCCGGTTGCCCTCGATGGAGGCGGTCAGGGCGCTGCCCTCGCCGCAGACAAAGGCGCCGGCGCCCTTGTTGATATGGATGTCGAAGCTGAAGCCGCTGCCCATGATATTCTCGCCCAGCAGGCCGTAGGCGCGCGCCTTTTCGATGGCGATGCGCAGGCGTTCCACGGCCAGGGGATACTCGGCGCGCACATAGATATAGCCCTCCTGGGCCCCCACGGCATAGCCTGCGATCATCATGCCCTCGATCATCTTATGGGGATCCCCCTCCATGACGGAGCGGTCCATGAAAGCGCCGGGATCGCCCTCGTCGCCGTTGCAGACGACATAGCGGACGGTCTCTTTTTGACGGCGGACGGACTCCCACTTCCTGCCGGCCGGGAAGCCGCCGCCCCCGCGGCCCCGCAGGCCGGAGTCGGAGATCATCTGACAGACCTCTTCGCCGGTCATGGAGAAAAGGGCTTTGGCGAAAGCGGAATAACCGCCCTTGCCGATGTATTCCAGAATATCCTCAGCGTCGTTCTGGCCGCAGTTGGCCAGAACATGGCGGGTCTGTTTCTTATAGAAGGGGATCTCCTCCTGGCGGCGGTAGGACTTGCCCTCCCGCTGATAGAGCAGGCGGTCGATCACCTCGCCCCGTACCAGGGTCTTTTCGATGATCTCATCCACATCGTCCGGCCTGACTTTGATGTAGAGCAGGCCGGCAGGCTCGATTTTGACGAGGGGGCCCATCTCGCAGAAGCCATGGCAGCCGCTTTTCTTGAGGCCGATATTGGCCTCGTGGGGCTCGTGCTGCAGTTCCACGCACACGTCCAGCCCCCGGTCCTCGCAGGCTTTTTTGATGTTGGCGTAGATGGAGAGGGAGCCGCCCGCCACGCAGCCTGTGCCGCAGCAGACCAGCACCTTCTGGGTCTGTTTTTCCAGGGAGTGCAGGGCAAAATCATGCAGGGACTGGAGATCCTTCTGCGTCTGAATTTTAGGCATGTTCCGCTTCCTCCTTCCGCACCTGATCGAGCAGCTTGAGGGCGAGATCGGGCGTCATTTTAGCATAGACCTGATCGTTGAGGGTGAGAACGGGCGCCAGGCCGCAGGCACCCAGGCAGGAGACGGTCTCAATGGTGAAAAGCATGTCGTCTGTGGTGTGCTTTTTGGCGGAGAGCCCCAGCTCCTTGCGCAGCGCCTCCAGGATGGGGATGGATTTGCGCACATGGCAGGCGGTGCCGTCGCACATCTTAAAGACGTATTTTCCCTTGGGCTCCAGCGAAAAGTTCTCATAGAACGTGGCGACGCTGTAGATCTTGGCCAGGCTGATGCCCAGACTGTCTGCCACATACTCGAGAAGATGGGCGGGCAGATAGCGGTACTCCGCCTGAATCTCCTGCATGATTGCGATCAGAGCGGATTCTTTTTTTTCGTGGGCGGCGAGAATTTGCTCGGCCTTTTCAAAGTCAATGTTTTTGTCCATACGATCCTCCATGAGTTTTATGTGAGACGAATAGATTTGATATGAAAAGGATTTCTTGATTTTGACCAGCCTGAGCAATGAAATCCGAACCCGTCGAAAGGGCCTGAATAGGCGTGTTTCTTCGTTCTCGTCCCGCGGCATAGAACCACTATGCCGCGGTTCCCGGCCTTGAGGCCCATCCAATTCAGGCTGTTTTGATCCTTTGGAGTTTGCAGAGCCATAGAGGATGGCAGAGCAAGAAAGAGGAGGGAGGAATCCTGGCCGGATTCCGACAGACGATGACGCTGCTATGGAG
>JAHZEH010000262.1 GCA_019421925.1 Clostridia bacterium | reverse complement strand
GCTCCGCCCCCGCTACAGGGGGGCCAGGGGGACAAAGTCCCCCATCCCCGCCAAGCGCCAACCGGCACGGGGGCGCGGGGGCTCCGCCCCCGCTATAGGGGGGCTAGGGGGACAAAGTCCCCCATCCCAGGGGGGTGTTGGGGGCCGCCGCCCCCAACCTCCTTCCGGCTCCGGCGACCTGCGCGCCGGAACGGACGGAAAGCCGTAGGCTTTCCTACCCCTCAGGCCCTGCTGGCCGCGAGCGAAGCGAGCAAGCAGGGCCTGCCCCCTCGCGGAAGCGGCGTCAGCCGGTTTCGCGACCTACCGCGACAGCGCCCTCTCCAGCTCCACCAGCAGCCAGTCCACCGTCAGGGCGGCCTGGGCGTTGGACTTGAGCCGCGTCCTCGCCTGGGCGCAGAGGGCTATCCCCTCCGTCAGAAAACGGGGCCCCTGTTCCGCCCCGGTCCTGAGCAGCTTTTCCTCCCCCGGATAGAGGGGGGGGCGGGACAGTTCACAGGCACAGGCGTCCCGGAAAAAGGCGCTCTGAAAGGCAAGCAGCTCGTCCAGCCGGTCCTTCCGGTCCATGTAGAACTTGCGCAGGGTGTGCCCCTGCCCCCGGCAGATAGCGGCGGCGGCCTCATAGGCCTCCTGCCGGAGGGCCTCCTCCTCCCCGGTCAGGGCGCTGGCCGTCTGGAGCCGGATGGGCACGCAGCGGGAGCGCACCGTGGGGAGGAGGGCGCTCTCCCGGCCGGTGAGCAGGAAGGTCACGCCCTCTGGCGGCTCCTCCAGCGTCTTGAGCAGGGCGTTCTGGGCGGCAGGGGTCATGCGCTCCGCCTGGGGGATGTACGCCACTTTTCTCCCTCCCCGCACAGGCCGGCTCTCGGTCTGGGCACAGGCGGCGCGCACCGCGTCCACGCCGATGCTCTTTTTGCCCGGTTCGGGCAGCAGGGTGAAAAAGTCCGGATGGCTCCCCGCCCCAAAGAGGACGCAGTCCTGGCAGACGCCGCAGGGGGCGGCCTCCCGCTCCTCCCCGCACAGCAGCAGGGCGGCCCCCTCCATCGCCAGCTCCTGAAGGGGGCCCTCCTCCGGCCCGCAGATCAGGTAGGCATGGGCCGCCCTGCCTGCCCGCAGCGCGCCGAGAAACATCCTGGCCCCCAGCTCCTCCCTCATTTTCCGCCCTCCAGCAGGAGCGCGGACAGTTCCCCCACCGTCCCGGCCACATAGGTGGGCCGGGCGGCGAGCAATTCCTCCCTCAGGCCGTAGCCGTACAGCACGGCAATGGTATCCGTACCGCAGGCCTGTCCCCCCAGGATGTCCCGGGGGGCGTCCCCCACCATGACCGCCCGGGTCAGGTCGATGTGGAAGCGTTCCCCGCCCTCCCGGATGATGGCGTCTTTCTCCAGCAGGCCCCGCTCGGGGTGGGAACCGCTCACCCCATCCACCGGGATGTCAAAGTAGTCCACCATGGAGAGGGTGGTTTTCTCAGGCTTACTGGTGGCAATATACACCTTGACGCCCCGCTCCCGCAGTCCCAGCAGCAGTTCCCTCATGCCCGGGTACAGAGTGCTGTCCCTCCAGCCCCGCTCCCGGTAGAAATCCCGGAAGAGCTGGACATATTGCCTGGCCTCCTCCTCGCCCAGCCCCAGATAGATGCGGGCGAAGTCGTCCACGGGCGGCCCGATATAGGTCCATGTTTTGGAAAAATCATAGTCGTGGCCGGTAACCTCGCTGGCATGGCGCAGGCTGGCCTGGATTCCCGGCCCCGTCTGCATGACGGTGCCGTCAAAGTCCAACAGAACAGCGGTATATCTCAAAGCAGAATCTCCTTTAATTCCTCCACAGAATGGGCCGCATAGGTGGGCCCTGCGGCCAGGATGTCCTCCGGTCTGCCGTAGCCGTACAGCACGCCGATGGAGTCCACTGAGCAGGCCCTGGCGCAGTTCACGTCCTTCTCGCTGTCTCCCACCATGATGCAGCTGGCCGGATCAGCCCCCTCCGCCGCCATGAGGGCGCGGATGGTGTCGGCCTTGCTGGCAACGCCGGGCTCATAGCCCCATACCCCGTCCAGGGGGAGCTCCAGACGGCCGCAGATGCGCCGGGACAGGCCGGTGGGCTTGCTGGTGCAGGCGTAGACCCTGGCGCCGGCGGCCCGCAGGCTGTCAATGAGCTCCGGGATCCCCTCATATAGCTTGTCCAGCTTCCATCCCTCGTCGTTGAGGTAATCCAGATAGTGGTTTTGCAGGGCCTCGGCGTCCTCCCGGCTCATTCCCTGCCACTTGACGCCGTACTCCCAGATGGGCGGGCCGATGAACTGCCAGGTCTTATCAAGCTCCACCGTCACCCCCATCTTCTCCCCGGCATAGGCCATGGCCCCCAGGATGCTGTAATGGGACTCCAGCACCGTGCCGTCCAGATCCAGTAAAATATGATGATATCTCAAAGCAAAATCCCCCTCAGTTCCTCTACGGAGCGCACGGCATAGGTAGGCCGGAGAGGGAGCATGTCCTCCTCTCTGCAATAGCCGTACAGGGCGGCGATGCTGTCCATGCCGAATTGCCCCGCCGCCAGGATGTCCCCCTTGTGATCCCCCACCATGACGCACCGGGCCGGGTCCAGGCCGCAGTCCTGAAGCAGTCTGCCCATAACGTCCCGCTTGGCGGTGATCCCCCGGTCCAGCAGGGCCGCCCCCATGCCGTCCAGTCTCAGCTCCATGCGCTCAATCATGGGCAGGATGGACTCCAGGGGCTTGCTGGTACACAGGTAGATTTTGCAGCCTGCGCCCCGCAGGTCGTCCAGAAGGTCCTCCATGCCCTCAAAATAGGAGCAGTTCTTCCAGCCCTCCCGGTTATAGTAGTCCTGATAGCCCTCAAAGAAGCGGTCCCCCTCCTCCTCTGTGGCCCCAAGCCAGCGTATGGCATAGTCCCTGGGGTGGGGGCCGATAAACTTCCAATGCTGGGAGAGATCCGCGCTCTTGCCGATCCGCGCCGCGCCGCAGGCCACCGCCCCCTCGATGCCGGGATGGGAGCGGGCGACCGTTCCGTCAAAATCCAGCAATATGTTGGGATATCTCACAGCAGGTATTCCTCCAGTTCCGCCACAGTGCCGGCGATTTTGTCGGGGTTCGCCCCCTGAAGCTCCTCCAGCGTGCCGTAGCCGTAGGATACGCCCACGCCCGCCATGCCCCAGTGATGGCCGGCCCTGACGTCGCTGGCCTTGTCCCCGATCATGACGGCACGGGCCGGGTCAATCCCGAAGGTATCCATGCACCATTTGAGGATATCCGGCTTTTTCCAGCGGTTCTCCTCCCGGCGCATCGCCCCCACGCCGTCGAACTCCAGCTTATAGTGTCCGATCATGGCGAGGGTGAGGTCCTCGGGCTTGCCGGTGCACACAAACACCCGCGCGCCCCCGGCCCGCAGCTTTTCGATGAGCTCCCGCATCCCGGGATACACCCGGCTCTGATACATCCCCTTCTCCCGGTAATAGGCGCCGTAGTCCTCCATGAACTTGGCACCCCCCTCCTCCCCCAGCCCGACAATGTTGCAGCCGAAGTTATAGACCGAGGGGCCGATATAGAGCTCCCACTGCTCCCAGGGGGCGTCCAGGCGGCCCGCCTGTTCGCAGGCATAACGCACGCCCTGTATGATGCCCG
>JAHZEH010000026.1:6662-13856 GCA_019421925.1 Clostridia bacterium | reverse complement strand
CTCTTTGACGTGGAGCTCCCCTCGGACGAATACGACACTCTGGGCGGCATGATTTTCGGCCTGCTCGGCATGGTGCCCGACGACGGCAGCCATCCCGAGGTGGAGATCGGCGGCCTGCTCATCCGGGCCGACCTCATTGAGGACCGCCGGGTGGAATGGGCGGTCGTCTGCAAAGCACAGTAGCGCCGCCACCCTCCCCTGAAAAACCAAATATGCCCCTCCGAGGGCAGAACTTTCACACTGCCCCGCTCTCCGCGGGGCAATTTTGTCATCAGGCATGCAGCAACAGGACCAAAAACGGGAGGAGCCAACATGAAGAAGACGAATCTCAAGGCGCAGGGCCAGGGGGAGGATCACGCATCCGCCCCCGCGCAGG
This sequence comes from Clostridia bacterium, assembly GCA_019421925.1. Classification (GTDB taxonomy): domain Bacteria; phylum Bacillota; class Clostridia; order Christensenellales; family CALWSW01; genus JAHZEH01. The sequence goes on along the minus strand of JAHZEH010000026.1, from coordinate 13,480 downwards.
AGTTGGGCAGGCACTATTTTGACCTCCCCTATACTCTCCGGGCCGACTCCAAGACGCTGGACATCTATCTGCCTGAGGAGGGCGACGCCCCCTATCCCGTGGTACTCTTCATCCACGGACGGGGTTTCGCCGCGGGCAACAAACGGGACGGGCAGCTCCGCCGCGTCCTGCCCCTGCTGAGCGCAGGCTACGCCATCGCGTCGGTGGAATACTCCCTCTCAGGGGAGGCCAAGTTCCCCCGCCAGCTCATCGAACTCAAGGCAGCTGTGCGCTTCCTGCGGGCCCACGCCCTGGAGTACGGTCTGGATCCCCGCCACATCATCGCCAGCGGCTGCAGCGCGGGGGGATATCTGGCCTCCATGCTGGCTGTCACCGCCGGGCGGGCGGAGTTCGACGACCTCTCGCTGGGCTATGTCCGGCAGAGCGACGACGTCCAGGCGGTGGTTGCCTTCTATCCCGGCCTGGACCACTCCGCCATAGACGGGCAGTTCGCCGCCCGGGGCGTCAAGCGGGAGATCCCCGCTGTGGACGAACCGGGCTCCTACGAGGAGCGCTTCTTCGGCTCCCGCCTCAGGGTAGACCCCGCCCTTGCCCACGCAGCCGACCCGGCCTCCTATCTGGGGCAGGACACTCCGCCCTTCTGGATCATCCACGGTACGGCGGACACCTGCATCCCCGTAGAGCAGTCCATCTCCTTCATGCAAAAACTGCGCCCCATCATCGGCAGCCGCGCCCATCTGACCATCCTGGAGGGGGGAGATCACGGTTATGACCCGCGCTACGGCGCGCCCGAGACCATCTCCTCCATCCTCTCCTTCCTGGCGGTCAATCTGGTGTGACCGGGATGCAAAAAAGGGCCCTGCTCCTTCGCCGGGCCCCTTAAAACAGCATAAAAGTATCCTGTCCGGTTTTTGAGGCCGGGCAGGATACTTTTTTAAAAAAGCAGAAAATCATATGATGGTTTTCCGCTCGTTGCGGGTGAGCATGAAATTGGCAAACCTCGATCTGCCTCATCCGAGTGACCGATGATAGAAATCCATTCTGTTTCCATTAACATCCAAAAAAGTTACAGTCCCTGAATTTACAGGCAGAATCATTGCAAACGGTTTGCTGCTGTCAATATCAGTCACATTCACGGAATTGCCGTCGTCTATTTCCAGCCGCTCCACTTTCTGCTTGTTCATAGAGATAAATGCTCTCTCATGATAGCCTTCCACAGTGTACTCCACAATAAATTCTTGAACTTCGCCGGTACTCCCACCGCCGCGGAAAAAGTATCCAAAAGAAAGTCCCGGCCGGTTTACATAAACAGAAAACGTGTGGTCCGATTTATCTTCCGGATAGGAAATAAATGCCGCCATCGTATCAGAGGATACACCTTCAGTCAGCCAATCCTCCTGTATTTTCTGTGACATACGGACGTCAGATTCCAATTTTGACCTTTGAATACCAATATCATTATTGAAATAAAGAATTCCAAAACACACAATGCACGCCAGCATAACGCCCAATATTATTTTCCCGGCTTTTTTCATATGATGACTCACCCTTTCACGTTTTCTTGTCACTCGGCGCATTCCCTGTCATGGATTGAAATAATTCCGCCGCATAAAGAGCGCTCGAGGCAATGCGGCAATCCCCTGATTCTAAAACAATCATACAGCCGGCCGGCTATTCGAAGAATTTCCCCTTATAAAAATTCTCGTTGCCGGTTTTCTTTGCCGTCAGCCTGAAAATCACGTTGCCGTCCGGACATACAATATCCTTGCTGTATTTGCTGCTGCCCCCAATGTTCTCCAGATCCCCGCCGCTTCTGACAGCCTCCATGATCGGGAACATCACCGTCATCACTTTGGAGCAAATACCCTGACCATCCGCGTTTACAGGGCAGCCGTAGGTACAGGTATACTTGTCCCCAATTTCCTCGCCGTTCCTGCAATAGCGTTCTGTCCGACCGCCGCGAAGAAATCCAATTACCTCAATTTCCCATTCATACTCCTCAGCATACCATTTTTTCATCGTTTCCTCCCAATCCCGGCCTGTCGCTCCTTGGCCGCTGTCCTGTCGGTCCTCCCTCAGACATCCATCTCCTTGAACCCCTCGCCCCGGACCTCCGTGGCGTTCATAAAAACAACGAAAGCGGCTGGATCGATGCCCTTGATGACCCTCAGGGTCTCGTTAACCTCCCCCCGGCGTGCCACAGTCATGAGCATGGACTTCTGGTTCCCACTATAGCCCCCCTTGACGGAGATATCTGTCACCCCGCGGTTATAATCCCGCACAAGCGCACCGCTGATCTGCGCGCCGTGGTCGGTAACGATATAGATAACCTTGGCATAATCCACGCCCTGAACCACCGCGTCAATGACTTTGGAGGCGCAGAAGATGGTAACGGTGGAGTAGAGCGCCACCTCAATGTCTTTGAATACCAGCACGGCGACTGCCACCACCGCGCCGTCGAGCGCCATCATGAGCTTGCCCATGGAGAACTGGGGCCACCGCTTACGCAGGATAAGGGAGATCAGGTCGGTCCCCCCCGTGGATATGCCCCGGGTCAGCAGCAGGCCCAGCCCCGCTCCCATGAGGGCCCCGCCCAGCATGGCGGCGAGCAACGGGTTGCCCACATAGGTGAAGCCCAGCAGGGAGGCGGCGTCAATAAAAACGGAGAGCAGTATTGTAGCCATCCCGGTCTTGAGCAGGGGCTTGAACCCGAACACCCTCCAGGCCAGCAGGAACAACGGCACGTTGAGTCCCAGGGCGATGGCGCCGATAGGACCGCCCGAGAAGTGGGCGATGACTGTGGCCAGGCCGGAGATGCCGCCAGGCGCGATATTGTTGGGCACATTGAAACAGGCGATGCCCGCGGCGGCCAGGATGCACCCCACCACCATGACCGCCCCATCCACCAGCCAGTGTTTCTTTTGCAGCATAAATCGTTCCCCCATTCCTTTGCCTGGACAGCCCCAGGCATTTCATTTTATTGTATCGTGACCCATATCCTGTAGGCAAGGGGGATTTAAGCTGTAAAAAACAGGGGACGCCGTCCATCAAGCGTTCCCTGCCCACATTCTTTATTTTATTATTTGATCTCGATGCGGCCGATATTTGCCAGGGGCAGCGTTACCGTCCCGCCCATAACGGTTTCACAGGTATGCAATCCCAGGGATATCCCATAAATAGCGATCTTATCCTCCTCAAGAAGCCTGACGTTCAGGAGAGCGGGGGGATCAATCACGTTATCATACCGCCCCGAGGTGGACATGCGGATGCTGCTGCAGTCCGTTCCCTCCAACACCTGCAAAACCCATCCAGTGAATTTGACCTTCTGCCCCTCATATTCGTCGGGCGTCCGGGAGAGCCGCTTGAAGGTGATCCCCGTCTCCCCCCCTTGGCCTCTCCACCAGCCGTTTCCCCTCAGCTCTGCGGCCCTCCTCCTGCTCCTGGGCCAGCCTCTCGGCCTCTGCTGCCTCGGCCTCCTTCTTGGCTTTGCGGGCTTCCTCCCCGGCTTTGATCTGCTCCACCTCAGCCCTCGCGATCTCCGCCGCCTTCTCTGCCTCAGACAGCTTACTGAAACAGCCGTTTCCGCCAGATACTGCTGGTATTCGGCGTTCAGCGCATCAACTCCCCCTGCAGTGTTATCGTACTGGGTTTCCAGCGCACCATAGTCCGCCTCAAGGGCATCAAACTCCGCCTGAACAGAATCACATGACTCCTGGCTTACGCCGGTTGAACGGCCCGCAAACAGCGGGAAGGCCGTGAGAATGCGGAACAATTTTTTCTTCATATCCAATCCCCCTCCAAGTGATAGAAACAGTATCCTATTTTTCGGCAAAATCATTAATGTATTGCAAAAATATTTAAAAAACCGTCCTCAAACTGTTTCTATACAGAATAACCGTCCCTCCGTAGTTCTCTCTCCCCAATCTTTACACCGATACGCTTGTTTTTCACCGCGGGGGAAGATATGATATGGATGTATTGAATTTTATATGGGAGAGTACTGAATGAATCAAACTTCCTCAGGCCTGCGCCGGCGGGAAAAGCTGGCCTATGCCGTCGGAGACGTATGTGTGGGCGGAACGTTCAACATCGTCAATCTGTTCTATGCCATCTTCCTGACGGATATCATTGGACTGGAGGCCTTCTATGCCGCCCCCGTCATGCTCATCGTCCGCCTTTACGACGCCTTCATCGACCCCTTCCTGGGGGCCCTGTCCGACCGGACGAAAAGCCGCTTCGGCCGGCGCCGCATCTATCTCATCCTGGGCGCGCCTGCCGTGCTTGCCTCCTTCATGCTGCTGTTCTTCCCCTTCGCTGTTCCCACCCAGCTGGGCCGCTTTGTACTTGCGCTCATCTGCTACCTGGTTTTTTCCACGGTCATCAGCATCATCTCCGTGCCCTACTACGCCCTCTCGGGCGAGCTGACGCTGGACTATGCCGAGCGCACCAGCCTCCTCTCTTACAGGCTGGTGTTCTCCCTTGCCGCGTCGGCGGTCTGCTCACTGGTACCCAAGATGCTGGTGGATATGATGCCCACCCTGAGGGAGGGCTATATCCTCATGGGCGCGGTCTTCGGCTGCCTTTTCGCTCTGTGCATCTTCCTCAGCGGCTTTTTCACCCGGGAGCGGGCGGACATGAAGCCCCTGGAGCGGGACGGCCACATGCTGCGCGATATGTTCAGGACCCTGACCGTCAAGACCTTCCGACAGTATCTGCTCCTTCAGGTGCTCAAGTGCGTCTGTATGTCCATTATGTCCCTCATTGTCCCGTACTACTGCAAGTACTATACTGGAAGGGAGTCCGACCAGTACCTCATCTTGGGCATCATCTTCCTGGCCCAGCTCTGCGCCCTCCCCCTGTATAACCGGCTGGCCCGGCGTTTCTCCAAGGCCAGAGTCTTCTCCATCAGCTCCGTGGGCTGGATTCTCTCCGGCCTGCTCATCCTTCTGGTCAAGCCCAACACCCCCACCCCCCTTCTCTGTGCCTGCGCCTTCGCCATGGGCTTCTCCATGTGCGGCGTAGTCCTCATGCCCAACGCCATGTTCGGCGATGTGGCGGACGTGGGGGAGCTGAAACTGCACTCCCGCCAGGAGGGCGCCTTTGGCGGCTTCGAGTGCATCGCCTATCAGAGCGCCAGCGCCGTGGCCAACGCCCTGGCGATGGTTGCGCTGGGTGCGGCGGGCTATGTTGCCAACGCCGTGCAAACCCCTGCCGCCGCCCAAACCATCCGCCTGATCCTGTGCCTTAGCCCCCTGCTCTTTCTCCTGCCCGCCCTGGTGGTCGCCGCCCGCTATAAGCTCGACGCCCCCACCCACAGGAGGCTCTCAGCCTGTCTCGACGCCCGCCGGGCCGGAAGGCCCGTCCCGGAAGAAGAATCCACACTCATGGAGATGCTCGTATGAAACAGAAGCAACCTGCCAAACCTAACCGCAAGAAAAAACCGCCCCGCAGGCCCCCCGCCCTGCTGTGGTGGCTGGCCGTCTGCCTGGTCTATCCGGTGATGAAGCTGCGTTTTAAACTCAAGGTGGTACGCGAGCTCCCCGGGGATCTCACTGGCCCCTATCTCATTTTGTGCAACCATGGGTCGGTGAACGACTGCATCTATGCCGCAATCGCCGCCCTGCCCGAGCGCCCCAATATAGTCGCCGCCCAGTACTTCTTCAACCGCAAGTGGCTGGCCCCCCTCCTGAACCTGGTGGGCGCCATCCCCAAAAACCAGTTTACGCCCGACATCGGCTCCATCCGCACGATGGTCAAAGCCGTCCAGGCCGGGCACTGCGTCATGATCTTCCCTGAGGGCTCCGTCACGTTTGACGGGGCGCAGTCCGCTCTGCCCCCCGGTATCGAGCGGCTCATCAAGATGCTCAAGGTGCCTGTGGTGGTGCAGGAGATCCGGGGCAGCCATCTGGCCAAGCCCAAGTGGGCGGACCATCCCCGGCGCACCCGGGTCACCGTCACGGTCAAGCCTCTGCTCAATGCCGAACAGGTCCAATCCCTCAGCGCCGGGGAAATCGGCGGAATCGTGGAGCGCGCCATCGCTTTCAACGACTACGACTGGCAGCGTGAACGCCGTCAGGTCATCCGGGGAAAATCCCTGGCCGAGGGCATCACCGACCTGCTCTACCGCTGCCCCCGCTGCAGCGGGGAGTTTCAGATGGAGGCCAGGGGGAATACTCTGACCTGCACCCACTGCGGCAATACCGCCATCATGGACGAATATGGCCTCATGCACCCCAAGGGTGAAGCGGACGTCGTCTTTGAGGATACCGTCGCCTGGTGCGCCTTCCAAAAGAGGGTGCTGGAGGAGGATCTGCAGGCGGGCCGTTTCCGCCTGGAGGACGCCGCTCTCCTCTACCAGGCCGGCGAGGGCAAGCCTCGCTATGTCCAGGTGGGGGAGGGCCGGGTCGTCCTGGATGAAAGCGGCCTCCGCTATGACGGCACCCAGGAGGGTCGTGAGGTATCCAAGTTATTTTCCGCCCAGGCCACCTTCGCCCTGCCCTGCACTCTGGGCGACAATTTCGAGATTCCCAACCCCACGGAGCACCTGTCCATCCACTTTGCGGACAACCGCAAAATTCCCAAATACGTGATCGCCATGCGCGTCGCCCATGAAGCGGCGGACGCCAGTCCCACATAAAAGGAGGCCCTTTCCCAATGCCATGGTGGCAGATCGTCCTGATTGCACTCGCGGCCTACTGCATCCTTCTGCTTATCTGCTCCCTTATCTCCTTTCAGGGGGCTCTCCGGCGCAGAAGGCCCCGGAAGAAACACGCGCCCAACAGGCTCTGGCGCAACCACCTGCCCACCCTTCAGCAGGG
>JAHZEH010000026.1:2548-6652 GCA_019421925.1 Clostridia bacterium | reverse complement strand
GGTTCTTCTCCCAGCCCTTTGAGTCCCTGGAGCTGGAGCGCTGCGGGTTCCTCCTGCGGGGCCGTTATCTGCCCCGGAAAGGAAGCCATAAAACCGCCGTCCTGCTGCACGGCTACCGGGGGGAGGGCAGGGAACGAATGGTGGACGGGCGGTTTTACTATGAGAACGGCTTCAACCTGTTCCTCCCCGACCTGCGCTCCCATGGTTCCAGCGGGGGCGCATATATCGGCATGGGCTGCGGGGACAGAGGGGACATCCCCGCCTGGCTCGCCCTGCTGGAGGAGCGGTATGGCCCCGCCGCCTTTGTTCTGGACGGGGTGTCCATGGGGGCTGCCACCGTCCTCTCCCTCAGCGGGGACAGCGACCTGCCGTCCTCCGTCAAGGCGCTCGTTGCCAACTGCGCCTTCACGTCTGTCTATGAGGAGTTCGACCATGTGCTCAGGCGTCTGCCCCGGTTGATACGCAGGCCCCTGCTCCTGTTCTCCGGCCTGTGGAGCCGGCTGCTCGCGGGCTACTCCTTCCGCCGGGAGACCCCTGTCGAACAGGCGGCCAGAGCCTCCTGTCCCATCCTTTTCCTCCACGGGGAGGAGGACACCTTTGTGCCCTACTCCATGATGGAGCGGCTGTATGCGGCCTATGGAGGGGAGAAGACCATGGTCTCCGTACCGGATGCTGCCCATGCCCTCAGTTTCATCACCCACCGGGACCTCTGCGAAAGGGCGCTGGCTGAATTTTTGCAGAGTACCGGCCTGCTCAGCAGGGAGGGCCCATTGTATTTCTCCCCCGCCGGCCATTAAAGGGCCCCCTGCCCGCCGGCAGAATGCGTTCAGCGTTTTCCTCCTCCTGCCGTTCTTTGAATTCCCGAACGGCAGAGATGAGGGGAGCAGCACCCACGCATGGATCAACCGAAAAAATCCGGGGAAACCTGCGTCCCCGGGATTTAAGGCCTCCTGCGCGGCCTTTTTTGCGGGCTGCCTTTAAATTCCTGAAAAACCGTTGACAAATGATTGTAATGTGTTATACTGTCACCGTCGGATGGTTAGCTAAGTCTAACCGTTTTTTCGGGCCATCGAGTTAGCGCTTGCTAATAAGGAGAAGGACTATCATGCCACTCACTCTTGCCAATCCGGGAACACCGGTATCCATTCAAGCCATTCGGGGACGGGACAGAACCCGCATGTTCCTCGAGAGCCTCGGTTTTGTGGTGGGCAGCAACGTCACAGTTGTCTCCGAACTGGGCAATAACATCATCATCAAGGTCAAAGATACGCGCATCGCTCTGGACAAGGATATGGCGGGCCGTATTTTGGTTTCATCCATCCAATGAAAGGAGGCAAAGGCTGTGAGAACATTGCGCGAGGTCAAAGTTGGCGAAACCGTCACCATCCATAAGATTGAGGGCGAGGGCGCCGTTCGGAGGCGGATCATGGACATGGGGCTGGTCAAAGGAATTCCTCTGACCGTCCGCAAGGTGGCCCCCTTGGGGGATCCCATTGAGATCACCATACGCAATTATGAGCTCTCCCTGCGCAAGGCGGATGCGCAAAGCGTCATCGTCAACGACTAGCGGGCCGGATGAACAGGTCCATTTTTTCAGCCCAATCGGTTAGTTATTGCTAACAATCAGGAGGTATCCCATGGCTATTCGTCTCGCCCTTGCCGGCAACCCAAACTGCGGCAAGACCACTATGTTCAACGACCTCACGGGCAGTTCCCAATACGTGGGCAACTGGCCGGGCGTCACCGTTGAAAAAAAGGAAGGCAAACTCAAGGGGCATAAGGATGTCACCATTGTTGACCTGCCCGGCATTTATTCCCTCTCCCCCTATACCATGGAGGAGGTCATCACCCGCAATTATTTGATTGAACAAAAGCCGGACGCCATCATCAATATCGTCGACGCCTCCAACCTGGAGCGAAACCTCTATCTGACCACCCAGCTGGTGGAGATCGGCCTGCCCGTGGTCATCGCCCTCAACATGATGGACGTGGTCAAAAAGAACGGCGACCACATCGACTCCAAGCGCCTCTCCGAGCAGCTCGGCTGTCCCGTGGTGGAGATGTCCGCCGTCAAAAGCCAGGGGCTCCAGGCCGCAGCCGAAAAGGCCCTGGAGCTCGCCAGGGAGGGCAAAAAGGCGGAGGTGAGCCTGCGCTTTTCTGAAAAGGTGCGCTGCGCACTGTGCAAAATCGAGGACCTGCTCAAAGGCCAGCTCCCCGAAAACACCAACTGGTATGCCATCAAATTTTTTGAACGCGACGCCAAGGTTCTGGAAAGCGCCAGGATCGACGGCAAGCTCTACGCCCCCATTGAGGCCATCGTCCGCGCATGCGAGGAAGACCTGGACGACGACGCCGAGAGCATCATCACCGGCGAACGTTACGCCTTCATCGGCGCGGTGGTTTCGGCCTGCTATAAAAAGAAAAAGGCCGCCGCTCTCTCCACTTCCGACAAGATCGACCGCATTGTCACCAACCGTTGGCTGGCCCTGCCCATCTTCGCGCTCATCATGTGGGCGGTGTATTACATCTCCGTCACCACCATCGGATCCATCGCCACAGACTGGGTCAACGACGTGTTCATTGGGGAATGGATTCAGGGCGGCGTATCCAACTGGCTGGTCAGCATCGGCGCGGCCGAGTGGCTCCAGGGCCTGCTGGTGGACGGAATTATCGGCGGCGTGGGTGCGGTCATCGGCTTTGTGCCCCAGATTATGGTGCTCTTCCTGCTCATCTCCATCCTGGAGGACTGCGGCTATATGGCGCGCGTGGCCTTCATCATGGACCGCCTTTTCCGCAAGTTCGGCCTTTCCGGCAAATCCTTTATTCCCATGCTGATCGGCTCGGGCTGCTCCGTGCCCGCCATCATGGCCAGCCGAACCATGGAAAACGACCGGGACCGCAAGATGACCATCATGCTCACCCCCTTCATCCCCTGCAGCGCAAAGCTCCCTGTATTCGCGCTGATGGCGGGCGCTTTCTTCCCGGGCAACAGCTTCGTTGCCCCCTCCATGTACTTCCTGGGCATTCTCATGGTCATCCTCTGCGGCATCCTGATGAAACGTACCAGGTTCTTCAAGGGCGACCCCGCCCCCTTCGTCATGGAACTGCCCCAGTATCATATGCCCCGTCCCAAGGGCGTGCTCATCCACATGTGGGAGCGCGGCAAAGCTTTTATCGTCAAGGCCGGTACCATCATTTTTGTGGCCTGCGGCCTGATCTGGTTCCTCCAGTCCTTCAACTGGTCCCTCCAGTGGGTTGATGGGGATCAGAGCATCCTGGCCTCCATTGGCCGCTTTATCGCCCCCATCTTCGCGCCTCTGGGCTTCGGCTCCTGGCAGGCGTCGGTCGCCACAGCCACCGGCTTCCTCGCCAAGGAGAACATCGTCGCCACTCTGGGTGTGCTCTTCGGCCTGGGAGCGGAGATGACGGAGGAGAGCCCCGAGCTGATCGCTCAGGTGGGTTCCATCTTCGCCACCAAGTACGCGGCCTATGCCTTCATGGCCTTCACCCTGCTGGCCTCCCCCTGCTTTGCGGCCATTGGCGCCATCCGCAGGGAGATGGGCAGCGCCAAGTGGACCTGGATTACCATCGCCTTCCAGACTGGCACGGCCTACATCGTAGCCCTGCTCATCAACATGCTGGGGCCGGTCATCGTCCCCCCGCTGGCCTCCATGAGCACTGCGACCCTCATCCTCTCCGCCGTGCTGGCCGTGGCCCTGGTTGCCGCCCTCTCCTATCTCATCCGCAAGCGGCGGGTGGGTGTCTGCGGCTGTGACTGCGGGAGCTGCGGTTCCAAAACCTGCAATCATTGAACCTGGCCTTTCACAAAGGGGCCTCTCCACGGAGAGGCCCCTTTGGAATTTGAGCAGGAAAACCTAAGGTTGAATCCATACAGTGAGGTGTGCTACACTTTTTACAATAGCCTTATGGAAGGAGCATCGGCATGTTTGACCTGCATGAATCCGGTGAGAATTATCTGGAGACCATTCTGATCCTGGAACAGAAAAACGGCACGGTCCGTTCTATTGATATCGCCAATTATCTCAATTACTCCAAACCCAGCGTCAGCCGGGCCGTGGGCCTGCTCAAGCGGGCGGGCTACCT
>JAHZEH010000026.1:583-2475 GCA_019421925.1 Clostridia bacterium | reverse complement strand
ATGGAGCAGAATGGACAGCTCATCCTGACCGCCGAGGGCCGCAAGCGGGCCAACAAGATCTATGACCGGCACGCCACCCTCACCCGCTTCCTCAGCCTGACTCTGGGCGTGAGCGAGGAGGCTGCCATGCCCGACGCCTGCCGCATTGAGCATGTCATCAGCGAGGAGAACTATCAGCGTGTAAAGCAGTATGTGCGGCGGAATGTGTGAGGCAGGGGAGTCCCTCCCCCGCACCCCCTCGCTCAAGGGACATTGTCCCTTGAGAATCCCATTTCGGGGCTGGGCGATTTTCCCTGAAATATCAGGGAAAATCGCCCCACCTGGGAGGAATGAAGGGCCTATCCTTAGATGAATACAGATAAGGAAGCATTGAGAACAAACTAACTTAACAGCTGACAAACAGGTTGAATAAGAAACGGGTAGGAAGCCCGACAACTTCTCACCTGTTTTTCTATGCTCTGTGGAACATTAGAACAGCTTTTTCCATTTCCGAGAGATATTATATTACCCGCCGCATTTCTGCGCTCTGAAAGACACATAAATGCTAATTTTTTATCCTCTAAATGTCCACGCCGACAGGACGAGTATTGCCTGCCCATAATATTTTGAGGGCGCAAGCAGTCTATCCGTTTGCACCCTCTTGATTGCCCAAAAGCAAAGGCAGCAAAATCCGTCAAGGGCGCGTAGCGTAAAGTTTACCTTTGACGGTTTTTTGTCTTTGCTAATTGTTCCCACTATTTCTCATAGTAAAGTATAGCGTTTGGTCAAAGCGGCGTTCGGGCCTTAACTTATCTATGTATCCTTCCTCTATTATCTCATTCACAACATTTTTGTTTAACGCGAAATTCTGTATTCTGTCAGTTGTAACATAGTTTCTCCATACTCCGCCGCCGATTGCAAATTCTTTATCAGTTTGATTGCCGAACGCCATTTGTCTATATATATCAACAACTCTAATTTTTCCAGATTTACTTAATTCCCATAAACAACGCGCCAACCTTGCGGAAGCTCTCATACCTCTTTTCATTGTGCTTGCCGGTTGCTCCGATCCATCGAGAAATAGCCGCGAAAAAGCGTAATCGCTCCAAACAACAATATCAAAAGCCTGTTCCATCAAAAATGGGGATTGTCCTTGTGTTTTCCACAAAGTTTGCATAAGCAACGGCTTTTGTCTGGTGTGATAGCGCAACTGGAAATCATCAATTGCAGCGCATAACAACGGCATTTTATGCGTCATTTCAAAGTCGTTGTCCCATGATTGAATAGACGAGCACGCTTCCTCAAATATTTCACGAACTACCCGGCTTTCCTCTTTTACTGCGTCAAACATACCAAAAGCGCAATAAGATGTTGTAGCTGTTCGCACGACCAATTCAGAACCCCAAAACTGTTCAGGATAAGGGCCAGTAGCTGAGGTTGGAATTACGGTAAGTTTGACTTCAAGCGGCGAAAGAAATCTGCCGTCAACATCTTTTATTACCAAATCAATCCCGTCAATAGCATCGAAAGAATATTGCTGGTATGGCTCAAAAACGCTTTCAAAAGAAAAATAAAGCTGCTCCAAGTTTCGCGCCCCGCAATTAAAGACTTCGCGCAAAGATATTTCAGACGGAACAACAAGCAATTCTCCGTTGTGTTCTTCAAGTTTTATGTAGATGGCAGGAATATCCTCATCGAGCATATAGCTTGCTAAAGAAGCAGGGAAACTTGAATTAAAGCAGTTTTTTCCCCAATGGTCGTCAGACGAACGGTTAGAATGATATATCCCATATAATCCATTTGCCATAATCCAATTCTCCTCAAAGTGTCTCGTTTTTGACGTCAAAACCTTGACGTCAATCAAGGAGCAGCGTATAATAAATAACAGATAGTATAAGCATAGCATTTTTCTG
>JAHZEH010000026.1:0-573 GCA_019421925.1 Clostridia bacterium | reverse complement strand
TTGCAGGGTGCGGCGGATTATCTTTAGGTTTTCAAAATGCTGGTTTTGATGTTGTGGCCGCTTTCGAGTTTTGGGATATTGCCGCAGATTGTTACGCTAAAAATTTTTCCCACCCTATTTTTAGATTAGATTTATCCGATACGGAAGAAGCGGTTAGAACTATCAAACAGTTTAATCCAGAAGTTATCATCGGCGGTCCCCCCTGTCAAGATTTTTCTCATGCCGGAAAACGAGTAGAAGCAAGCCGAGCAGTATTAACTGAAAGCTATGCGAAAATTGTTAAAACAATTAAGCCGCCTTATTTTGTGATGGAAAATGTAGATAGGGCCGCCAATAGCGCAGCATTTGCCAATGCGCGTACCGTTTTCAAAGAAGCGGGGTATGGAATAACTCAAATAACTTTAGACGCCAGCTTGTGCGGCGTGCCGCAAAAGCGGAAAAGATTTTTTTGTATCGGCGCATTGAACAAACCCGACGACTTTGCAAGGAAGTATCTTGAAGATGGAATAAGCGGCAAAGAAACCACTTTACGAGATTATTTTGGTGAAACTTTAGATTTTGAGTTTTATTATC
>JAHZEH010000261.1 GCA_019421925.1 Clostridia bacterium | reverse complement strand
GAGCGACCACGGAGACGGTGGTTTCGGCCACATGATCGGCAGCGCACTTCTGAATGGCGAGGGAGATGATATTGCGGGCCCGTTTGTCCGCCTCCTCCTTCGCTTTGGCTTCAATGTCGCGCACCAGTACGGCCGCGTCGTGGCGGGCGTCGCGCTCCACATTGCTGAGCAAAATGGCGCGGGCGTCCTCGATGGAGAGCGCGGAAATGCGTTCCAGCTCCTCCAATTGCTTCTGATGCAGCTCTTTGACCGCATCCTCTGTCTTGGCGATGTCCTTTTCGCGGGTGTCCAGCTGAGTTTCGCGGCTCTCCAAGCTGTCCAGTTTCTTGTCAAGAAGCTCTTCACGCTGGAGGACACGGCGCTCGCTGCGCTGCAATTCATTGCGGCGGTCGCGGCATTCTTTATCAAAATCCGTACGCTGGCGGTGAATTTCTTCTTTGGCTTCGAGAATGGTCTCCTTTTTCAAAGCCTCTGCCCTCTTCTGGGCATCGTCAATCATTTGGTTAACAGCGTCCTCGGCCCTTGCGATCTTACCCTCGGCGATATTGCGCCGGTAATAATATCCGCCGGCGCCGCCAAGCCCCAGGCATGCAACGCCAATAAGGACGCTAATAATTACATCTTGCACTAATTTTTCACACCTCCTAATAACAAAGTAAGCCGAGTATAAAACTCGGCATGATGTAGCTCAAACGATAATCTGTTGTGATATTTGCCGTCAATATCTACTACAAAACCGAAAAGACCCACATTGATTGTAAACCTTGGGCAATAGGATGTCAAGGTAGGTTTATCCTATGATAACATCCGATCACCCAATCTTTTTCATAAAATGGCATGAGGCCGGCGCCCTGTTGAAAGGGTGCGCCGGCCTCTGGAGTTTTGTCTCCCCACATAGGGATCAGGATTTAGAAAACGTCGAGCTCCTCCTGTACTGCGGGAGCGGGGGCAGGCTCCGCTTTTTCCTCCGCAGGAGCGGCAGGCGCAAAAAGGACGGAACGCACCTTGGCCTCAATCTCCGCGCACAGCTCCGGGTTGTCGCACAGGAAGGTGCGGGCATTATCCCTGCCCTGAGCCATGCGGATATCGCCATAGGAATACCAGGAGCCGGTCTTGGAGATGATCTTGTTGTTGGCGGCCAGGTCAAGGATGGAACCCTCCCGGGAGATGCCGTGCCCGTAGAGGATATCGAATTCCGCCACCTTGAAGGGCGGGGCCACCTTGTTTTTGACGACCTTGACACGGGTGCGGTTGCCTATAATATCGGTGCCCGATTTAATGGAGTCGATCTTGCGCACGTCCAGACGTATGGAGGCGTAAAATTTGAGGGCCTTGCCGCCGGTGGTGGTCTCGGGGTTTCCGAACATGACGCCCACCTTCTCGCGCAGCTGGTTGATAAAGATGGCGCAGGTATTGGACTTACTCAGGGCGCCTGCCAGCTTGCGCAGGGCCTGGCTCATCAGGCGCGCCTGAAGGCCCACATGGGAGTCGCCCATTTCCCCCTCAATCTCCGCCTTGGGGACGAGAGCTGCCACAGAGTCTATGACGATAACGTCAATTGCGGCGCTGCGGATCAGAGATTCGGCAATCTCCAGCGCCTGCTCCCCCGTGTCGGGCTGGGATACGTAGAGGTTGTCCACATCCACGCCCAGGGCGGAGGCATACTGGGGGTCGAGGGCGTGCTCGGCGTCGATGAAAGCGGCGAGGCCCCCCAACTTCTGAGCCTGGGCGATGATGTGGAGCGCTACCGTGGTCTTACCGGAGGACTCCGGCCCATAGATCTCGACAATCCTCCCCCGGGGGACGCCGCCCACGCCCAGTGCATAATCCAGCTCCAGGCAGCCGGTGGGAATGGTGGAGACGCTGATGCGCGCCGCCGCGTCCCCCAGCTTCATCACAGCGCCCTTGCCAAACTGCTTCTCAATCTGCGAAAGCGCAATCTCCAGCGCCTTCTGTTTTTCTACGGCCATAAATATAATTCTCCTTCGCTGATGCAATCCTGTCTTATTCTTCTATTATACAGTATTTAAATGGATTCTGTAAAGGAAAACAGGAAAATTTGTTCGGCGAACTTGCGTTTAATCCACCGTGCCTCCCAGCATGGTGCGCACTGCATTGAGGGCATGGAGGGTGACAGATGTGCGTACCCGGTTCCTTCCACCGCCGATCTTCACCTGGATTGCACGGCTGCCCTTCTCGTCGGCAATGCCGATGAAAGCCAAGCCGGAGGGATTGCCGTCTTTATCGGGCCCGGGGCCGGCCACGCCCGTGGTGGAAACGCCCAGGTCTGCGCCAGCATGCCTGCGCACAGCCTCAGCCATGGCAATAGCTGTTTGCTCACTGACCACACCGCTCTTTTCCAGAACCTCGGGAGCAACGCCCATGCGGAGTTTAGCGCCCTCGGAATAGGCGACAATGCCCTCCAGCAGATTTTCGGAGATACCGGGGATATTGACCAGCTCAGAGGCAACCATCCCCCCTGTCAGGCTCTCAGCGATGGCAAGGGTCTTGTTCTGCTCCTTGAGCAGTTTGGCGACCACCACAGCCAGGTCATCTCCGTGGGTGGAGTAGACGCAGTCGCCCAGCCGCTCGCAAATCTGCTGCACCGTGGGCTCCAACAGGGCCTGGGCGTCGCCGTCAAGGGGGCAGCTGGCGGTGACGCGCAGCGTCACTTCACAGGGGGAGCAGTAGGGCGCGATTGTGGGATTGGTCTGGGCCTCGATGATATCAGAGAGGACATACTGCACATTGGACTCTCCCATGCCGAACACGCGAACCATGCGGGACTCAATTTTTCGGTCCATATGCTTTTCGAGGAAGGGCGTCAGGGATTTTTCACACATGGCCTTGAGCTCATGGGGCGGCCCGGGCAGGACGACAATGGTGCAGTCTTTATGGCTCACGACGCAGCCGGGGGCCTGTCCCACAGGGTTGTCCAGGAGGATGCAGCCCTCGGGGAAGTCGGCCATTTGATAGCTGTTGGGAGGTGCCACGCGGTTGGTGCGGGCGTAATAGGCGGTAATTTTATCAGCGGTGGCCGCGTCACGGTACATGGGCACGCCGATAAACTGGGCCACGGCATTCTTGGTGATGTCGTCGGCGGTCGGCCCCAGCCCACCGGACAGGATGAGCAGGTCGCAGCGGGAGGCGCCCAGTCCGATGGCCTCCAGCATACGCTCCATATTGTCGCCGATGGAGGATTCATGATGCACTGTGATGCCGAAGCGGTTCATCAGCTGACAGAGATATTGCGCATCCGTGTTGAGGATCTGGCCCATGAGGATCTCGGTACCCACAGAGATAATTTCAGCTTTCATGAAAAAATTCTCCTCCTGCTTTTATTTGAATTCTATATATTTAAGCCCGGCCTTGATGTAGTCCCAGCCGGAAATCACGGCGAGTACGGTGGAAATCCACATGACGATCTGATCCATGGGAATATTCCACAGGCAGAAGATGGGATTATCCAGGAGCACCATAACGATGCCCACAAGCTGTGTGACCGTCTTCATCTTTCCCCAGATGCTGGCGGCGACCACTGTCCCCTCCTTTGCCATCACAAGCCGCATACCGCTGACCATGAACTCGCGGCTGAGTACGACGATGGTGATGATGGGCGGGAGTTTCCCCATGGTATTGAGCATGAC
>JAHZEH010000260.1:2758-3647 GCA_019421925.1 Clostridia bacterium | reverse complement strand
CTGGGAAAAACGCATGTCCTCCCTATCGATATCAAACCACCGCACGCATTGCAGGGCGTCGGCAAGCTGGCACAGGCGGTACGCCTCGTTTTGCACGGGCTTGCCCAGCAGCGCGCGCAGGGCGTCTTTGAAGTTTCCCACGTTTTTCCCTCCTCTCTCAGGATTGCCGGCGGTTCAGCATGGGGTTGAGCGCGGACGGAGGCTGAGGTTTGCTTGTCACCCGCGGCGTCACGCTGGCATAATCCAGGTTCAAACTGTAAAAAGGGTCCCCTCCCGAAAGGCAGGCCTGATATGCCTGCAGGCTGTGCAGAAAGTCCGCCCTGGGTATTGGGGAATCCCCCCGCGTAGCGCTCTCCAGATGCTGCAGCCGGGCATACGGCGTGTAGACCGTTCGCCAGCCGCGGGCCCCGAGGCGCAGGCAGAGTTCCACATCGCTCCCGCACAGCACAAAATTCTCCTCAAAGCCGCCCGCCTTCTCAAACTTCTCCCGCTCGACCATCATACAGGCCCCGGTGACCGCTGAGACATTGCGCACGGTATTGATCAGGTGGTTGCACTGATAGCCGCCGCCGTACTCAGGGAGATGGGCGCAGACATGATCCGCCCAGCCGTTCATTCCCACGACCACACCCGCGTGCTGAACCGTGCCGTCGCCATAGAGGAGTTTGGCTCCCACCGCCCCAACACTGGGACGCTGGGCATGGCTGGCCATCTCCTGTATCCAGCCCGGCTCCAGGGCGGCAATGTCGTTGTTCAAAAACAGGAGCAGCTCGCCCCCTGCGTGCAGCGCGCCGTAATTGTTGGCGGCGGAGTAGTTGAACTCCCCCCGCCGCCGCAGGACGCGCGCCCGCCCATTTTTGCTCAGGGATGCATAAAGAGCCCTGGTACG
>JAHZEH010000260.1:0-2748 GCA_019421925.1 Clostridia bacterium | reverse complement strand
CTGGTACGGGGCTCAACGGAGCCGCTGTCCACCACCAGAAACTCACAGCGCATTCCGTCGGCTGTCCGTTCCACCGAGGAGATGCACTGCTCCAGCATCTCCGCATTTTCCAGGTTGGGGATGATAATGGAGACCAGCGGCCAGCCCCGCAGCTCATATTGCACGCGGTAGCTATGTGGAAAGAGACCGGGCTCCACCCGGCAGCGGGGATTCTCCGCCGCAGCCGCGCTCTCCACAGCCCTGCGCCCGGCTTCAAAAGCGTAAGCCTTTCCATAGCCGTTGCCCGCCACAGAACCCTGATGGGCCCGCCAATGGTATAAAACTTTGGGAATATGCACGATCTGTTCCGCCTTCCCGCTGGCACGCAGCGCCAGGTCGTGGTCCTGGCTTCCATCGTATCCCCTCCTCATTCCTCCCGCCCTTTCATAGAGCTGGGGGGTCATGGCCATCAAGTGGGTGATATAGTTGTAACTGCGCAGAGTATCCGGGCTCCACTGGGGCTTGAAATGGGGATCATAGCGGCCTTTTCCATCCAGCTTGTCCTCATCCGAATAGAAAAAATCCGCCCTGGGAAATTGCCGCCTCGCATGTGTCAGTTCATAGACTGCAAAGGGGGCCAGCACATCGTCGTGATCCAAAAACGCCAGGAGCTCCCCCTGAGCCAGTTCAGCCGCCGCCGCCGTATTGCCCGCAATGCCTCTGTTATGCCCTAAAAAGACTGCCTTAATTCGTCTGTCCCGCTCCATCGCCCGGCGGATGCGCCGGAGACAGGAGGG
Source organism: Clostridia bacterium (assembly GCA_019421925.1). Classification (GTDB taxonomy): domain Bacteria; phylum Bacillota; class Clostridia; order Christensenellales; family CALWSW01; genus JAHZEH01. The sequence continues at coordinate 1,972 of JAHZEH010000260.1, read as the reverse complement.
TTCGGACCCTCCATCGGCCAGGCAGAGCTCCCAGTTGTCCAGCGTCTGTTCCTCCAGGGAGCGGATCAGCTCCTGGAGATGCCTCCCATGGGTGTTATAGCAGGGGCAGATCAAGCTGATGAGCCCGTCATCCGGCCTCGCGCTCTCCCTCTGCTGCCGCAGCTCGGTCCCATCCGGCTCGTTCTCCCGGATCCAGTCCTGATACTCCGGCAAATCGTTGGGCAAACCGGCGCCCAGGGCCCGCCTGGCGCGGCGGTAAACCTCCTCCGGTCCCTCATGGCGCAGAACATTCCAGGCCGCGCGCCATTGGCGCATGCCAATCTTCCCCATCGGCCCAAACCTCCTCCTACAAAACGTCCGCATAGTGCGGCCGGAACTTTTTGAATAGAATAATGGCCGCTGTCCAGATAGCCGCCGTTACCAGCCAGAAATAGAGGGCCCAAAGCGGCCTCTCCCAAATGCCCACGCCTCCAATAAAACTGTCGCGCCAACCCTGGACAATGTAAAACATGGGGTTGATGCGCAAAACAGTTTGGATCGTGGGGCTCATAATCTCAGGGGACCAGGCGATGGGAGTAACCCAGAAGCCAATTTGCAGCAGAATCCCCACTGTCTGGGCAATGTCCTTGAAAAAAGGGGCCAGGGAGGCGGTCAGATAGCCCAGCCCCAATCCCAGAAGCATGGTACAGGTTGAAAAATAGTAGCCCTGTACCGCATAGAGGGAGAGGGGCTCCCCGGCGATTAAAAAGGCCAGCCACAGGAGCGTGGCAAAAACGCCGTGAATAAAACCGGCGCTTCCAGCCCTCACCAGGGGCAAAATCCGCGCCGGAAAGACCGTTTTCTTGATCAGATGGGCATACTCCAGCAGCGAAGTGGTACACCCCGTCAGAATATCCGAAAAATACAGCCAGGGTACCAGCGCGCACATCAGCCAGAGCACGTATGGCACGTCCTGCACCGGCGCGCTCTTAAAGCCCACCGCAAACACGAACACATACACCAGCACCGTCACAAGCGGCTGGGCCACGGCCCAGAGCATCCCGAAGGCAGTCCCCGCGTAGCGCGCCTTGAAATCCGTTTTGGTCATGGCGGCGATGAGCTTGCGGTCCTTCCACAAGAGTTTCCATACCGGCGTTTTCTGCGTTTGTTCCACCGTTCCCACCCCTTTCTTCCCGACTAGTATTCGCCCTTCCCTCAGGGCAAAAACAAGGGTTCTTTTGGGGCCGCCGCCAATTTTCAGCTTTTGGCTTTGCAGAGGGGATTGATATCGTGTATAATATTCTCTGAGGTGTTTTATTTTATGAATTTTGTAGCGATCGATTTTGAAACCGCCAACGGCAGCCGGGACAGTGCTTGCGCGATCGGCGCTGTCGTTGTGCGCGATGGAAAAATCGTGGAGCGGAAGTATTCGCTCATCAACCCCAAGGTGCCTTTCCAGAAATTTTGTACATACATCCACGGCATCACCGATCTGGCTGTGCGCAAAGCGCCCACTTTTGAGGACATCTATCCTCCCCTCTTCCAGTTGTTGGACGGTCAGTATTTTGTCGCCCACAATGCGGGCTTCGACATCGCCGTCCTGCGCGCCTCCTGTGAGAGCCGGGGACTTGTCATGCCCAAGTGCGACCCCTTTTGCAGCGTAGAGATGTCAAGGACGGCCTGGCCGGAGCTCCCCCACCACAAGCTCAACTCCCTGGCCGAAAATTTCCAAATCCCGCTCAATCACCACAACGCAATTGGAGACGCCACGGCCTGCGCCCAGCGCGTCCTGCTCTGCGCCGACCAATGCGGAGCCCAGAACATTGAGGAGCTCCGGGGTATGCTGGCTATCAAGGCGCGGCGTACGGCCTATGAGAAAAAAAGGCAGGCCATCCTGGAGGCCCAGCGCAAAGCCATGCTGGAGGCCCAGCAGCAATCCCTGCTCGAGTCCCAGCAGTTCCTTGATTCCTACCCGCAGCACGGCTGATTCTCC
>JAHZEH010000259.1 GCA_019421925.1 Clostridia bacterium | reverse complement strand
TGAGAGCTTTTATTTCTGTGTCTGATAAGACTGGGGTTGTGGACTTTGCAAAGGGGCTGATGGAACAGGGCGTGGAGATCATCTCCACCGGCGGTACTGCCCGGGCCCTGCGTGAGGCTGGCGTTCAGGTTACGGGCGTCTCGGATGTCACCGGGTTCCCCGAGTGCCTGGACGGCCGGGTCAAAACCCTTCATCCCCGTATCCATGCTGGCATTCTGGCCATGCGCGACAACCCCGAGCACATGAAGCAGATTGCGGATTTGGGCATCGACACCATTGACATTGTGGCGGTCAATCTCTATCCCTTCAAGCAGACCATTATGAAGCCGGACGTCACGCTGGAGGAGGCCATCGAGAACATCGACATCGGCGGCCCCAGCATGCTGCGCGCCGCGGCGAAAAACTGGCCGGGCGTCGCCGTTGTGGTGGACGCCAGGGACTATGACGTGGTGCTGAGCGAGCTCAAAGCGGGCGGCGTCACCAGGGAGACCAAGTTCCGCCTCGCCGCCAAGGTGTTCAACCACACGGCGGCCTACGACGCTCTAATCGCCGATTATCTGGCCCCCAAGGCGGGACTGCCCAAGTTTGATGAGAAGCTCACCCTGACTTATGAGAAGGCTCAGGACATGCGCTACGGTGAGAACCCCCACCAGAGCGCTGCGCTGTACAGGGAGGTGGGCGCGCGGCCCGGCACGCTGGTGGACGCCGTGCAGCTCCACGGCAAGGAGCCTACAATAACTTCAACGATGCCAACGGCGCGCTTGACCTCCTGCGCGAGTTCGATACTACCGCTGTTGTGGCCTGCAAGCATGCAAACCCCTGCGGGGTCGGCCTGGCGGACACGGTGTATGAGGCCTATATGAAAGCCTATTCCGCCGACCCGGTCTCCATCTTCGGCGGCATTGTTGTCACCAACGCGGTTGTGGACGAGGCCACGGCGCAGGAGATGCACAAGATTTTCCTGGAGATCATCGTCGCCCCCGACTTCACCCCCGGCGCACTCGCCATCCTGGAGCAGAAGAAGAATCTGCGCCTGCTCAAGCTGGCCTCCATCAACGCGCCCCTGGCCCGTACGATGGAGACCAAGAAGATAGCGGGCGGCCTGCTGGTTCAGGACATGGACCTCTCCCTGATGGGGGACGAGCTGACCGTGCCCACCAAGCGCAAGCCCACGGAGCAGGAGATGCGCGACGCCATGCTGGCCTGGAAGATCGTCAAGCACACCAAGTCCAACGGCATTGCCATTGCCAAGGACAACGCCTCTCTGGGCATCGGACCGGGCCAGGTCAACCGGATCTGGGCCACTCAGATGGCCATTGAGCGCAGCGGCGACGCTGTAAAGGGGGCGGCTATGGGCAGCGACGCCTTCTTCCCCTTTGACGACTGCGTCAAGGCGGCTGCCGGGGCGGGCATCTCGGTCATCATTCAGCCCGGCGGATCGGTACGTGACGCGGATTCTATCGCGGCCTGCGATGAGGCGGGCATCGCGATGATCTTTACCGGAATGCGCCACTTCAAACACTGAGGGGGAATTGCCATGAAAATACTGGTAGTTGGCGGCGGCGGCCGGGAACACGCGATTGTGTGGAAACTGGCCCAGTCCCCCAGGGTGACGGAGCTGTTCTGCGCGCCGGGCAACGGCGGGATTGCGCAGCTCGCGACCTGCGTGCCCATTAAGGCCACAGATCTTGACGGCATTGTGAATTTTGCCAAGGAGAAGAAGATTGACTTCGTGGTTGTCGCTCCCGACGATCCCCTTGCCATGGGGATGGTGGACGCGCTGGAGGAGGCGGGGATTCCCGCTTTCGGGCCCAGCAGGGCGGCGGCACGGATTGAGGCCAGCAAGGCTTTTTCCAAGGCGCTGATGAAGAAATATAATATTCCCACGGCCAATTATGAGGAGTTCGACGATCCCGACGAGGCGGAGGCCTATCTGCGGAACTGCTCCTATCCTGTAGTGGTCAAGGCCGACGGCCTGGCCCTGGGTAAGGGCGTGCTCATCTGCGAGACCAAGGAGCAGGCGCTTGCCGGCGTCGAGGACATCATGCGCAAGAAGGTGTTCGGCCGGTCGGGCGACAGGATCATTGTCGAGGAGTTTATGGTAGGGCCGGAGGTATCCGTCCTGACTTTCTGCGACGGCAAGGTGGCCAAGCCCATGGTGAGCGCTCAGGACCACAAGCGGGCCCTGGACGGGGACAAGGGTCTCAATACGGGCGGTATGGGCACCTTTGCGCCCAGCCCCAAGTATACCAAAGAGGTTGCGGACTTTTTCACCAAGCACATCATGGAGCCCACTGTGGCAGCTATGGCGGCGGAGGGCTGCCCCTTCAAAGGAGTGCTCTACTTCGGCCTCATGCTCACGGCGGACGGCCCCAAGGTGCTGGAGTACAACGCCCGCTTCGGCGACCCGGAAACCCAGGTGGTGCTGCCCCTGATGGAGAGCGATCTGCTGGATGTGATGGAGGCGGTTGTTGAGGGCAGGCTCGATGGGACCGATATCGTCTGGAGGGATGGCGCTGCCGTGTGCGTGGTGCTGGCCTCCGGCGGATATCCCGGCAAATATGAGACGGGCAAACCCATCACCGGTCTGGATAAGCTGCCCGGGATGGGGATCATGGCCTTCCATGCGGGGACAAAGCTCTCCGGCGGCGAACTGCTCACCTCCGGCGGGCGCGTGTTGGGTGTAACGGCTGTGGCGGAGGATATGCCCTCGGCCATCGCCAGGGCCTACGAAGGGGTCCGGGAGGTCGCTTTCGAGGCGGCGCACTACCGCACGGATATCGGCAAGAAATAAGGTTTGAACAGATCCTTTGAAAAGGGCATGGCTGCGGTCATGCCCTTTCTTTTTACGGAGCATAAAAAAGCCCGCCGGAGGGCGGGCGAAGGGCGAAGAAACTGTTATAATTCCAGGGACATTTGTATTACGTCCTCTTTGATAAGAGTATTGCGACACTGGAAACCGCCGGTTATGAGTGCGACCTGTTCAAACCCCGCCTTTTCATAGACATGGATGGCCCGGGAGTTGCTTTTTAATACATCAAGTTCTATTTTTTTATAGCCAAATTTTCTGCACTTCTCTATGATGGCTCTCAAAACCTGCGTCCCAATCCCGCGTTCCCTGTATTCGGGCAATAAACCCATACCCAAATAACCAACCTCATCGGTTTTAGGCAGGGCGTCGCACCATCCGACACAGATGTCCGTATCCCTGTCGATGATGAAAATTTGCGGGAATCCCCTGCGGATGGAGCGATTTATAAACTGCACGGTACTGTCAAAGGGGAATGCCTCCTCAGATGCCAAATACTTTTTCTCCTTGGCAATCCTGTCGAAAGTTTCCCAGTATGAGCGGATGTAGCGCTTTTCCGGCTGAATAAAATGGATATGGCCCATGTGCAAACACCTCTTTCAGTTGGTCTCACTTGTTGGTTACAGATCTAATTTATTGTTCTCAATATAGCACAAGTCAGAAGATAAATTCAAGGATTTCGGAACACCCGGCCCGAGGGGAGGGAAGAGACAAGGGACGGCGCTGCGGAAGAATCACTCTGGGGGGCCAGTTTTAGATAAAGGGGGATTATTATCAGCACTCAATAGGATTGAGTGCTAAAAAGTGCTTGAAAATACCTTGTTGCCGGTGTACAATATTCCCTAGTAATTCATATGGGAGGATGC
>JAHZEH010000258.1 GCA_019421925.1 Clostridia bacterium | reverse complement strand
CCGCCGCGCTGGCTCATGCCGTGGACCTCGGAGACCTTGGCGTCCAGGCCGGAGGCGATGGCGATATGCCCGAGAATGCGGCTGGCCAGCAGGGTACCCTGTCCGCCCACGCCGACAATAACGATCTGTTTCATCAGCGGGACCCTCCTTCCTCAATGGCCCCCTTGGGGCAGACTTTGGTGCACAGGCCGCAGCCGGTGCACAGCGAGGCGTCGATGCGGGGACCCTTCTCCGTCTTGATGATGGCGGGGCAGCCCAAACCCATACAGGCCAGGCAGTTGATGCACTTCTCATTGACCCGCACCGGGGGCTTGTTTTTGACGCATTTGAGCAGGGCGCAGGGCCTGCGGGCGACGACGACGGACAGCTCGTCCGCCTCCATCTCCTCCTTCATGATCCTATAGAACTCCTTGAGGTCGAAGGGGTCGGCGACGCGCACCCGCCTGATGCCGACGGCGTCGCACAATTTTACGATATCCACCGAGGTGGCGGCTTCCCCCCGGATGTTCCTGCCGGTCAGAGGGTTCTCCTGATGGCCGGTCATGCCGGTGGTGGAGTTGTCCAGAATGAGGATGGTGCCCGTGCTGGCGTTATAGCTGGCGTTGACCAGGCCGGTGATGCCGCTGTGCATGAAGGTGGAATCGCCGATGACGGAGACCAGCTTTTTGGCGTATTCCTTGCCCCGGGCTTTTTCCGCGCCGTGGGCCATGCCGATGGAGGCGCCCATGCAGACCACGGAGTCCACCGCGCTCAGCGGGGCCATGGCGCCCAGGGTATAGCAGCCGATGTCGCCGGTGACAACAGCGCCCAGCCTGTGGAGGGTATAGAAGGTGGCCCGATGGGGGCAGCCGGGGCAGAGGACGGGGGGCCGGGGGGGCAGGCCGGGGGTCTCCTGGGGGCCGGCGTCGGGCGCGCCGCCGAACTGGGAGGCGATTTTGCGCACAAACAGCTCGCCCTGCAGGCCGGTCTTGTCCTTGCCGGAGCAGGGGATGCCCCAGGATTTGATGGCGTCCTCAAAGAAGGGCTCCATGTCCTCGATAACCACCAGCTCGTCAACGGAGGCGGCGAATTCCTCGATGAGCTTGCGGGGCAGGGGATAGACCATGCCAAGCTTGAGGACGGAGGCCTCGGGAAGGGCCTCTTTTACGTATTGATAGGCCGAGCCGGAGCAGATCACGCCCAGCTTGGAACCCGCCATCTCCACCCGGTTGAGAGGGAGGGTGTTGCAGTCCTCCCTGATCTGATTCTCCCGGGCCTCGACAACCACATGGCGTCTCTTGGCGTTGCCCGGCATCATGACGTATTTGCCCGGGTTCTTTTCATAGGGCCGCAGTTCCGCCTCCTGGCGGTCCAGCAGTTCCACCAGGGAGCGGGCGTGCGCGATGCGGGTCATGACCCGCAGGAGGACGGGGGTATCGTATTTCTCGGAGAGCTCGAAGGCGGCCTTGACCATGTCCTTGCACTCCTGGCTGTCGCTGACCTCCAGCATGGGGAGATGGGCGGCCCGGGCGTAGAAACGGCTGTCCTGCTCGTTCTGGCTGGAGTGCATGCCGGGATCGTCGGCTACGACGATGACCAGCCCGCCGTTTACGCCCGTGTAGGAGGCGGTGAAAAGGGGATCGGCTGCCACGTTGAGGCCCACATGCTTCATGCAGCACATGGCGCGCGCGCCGTGGAAGGAAGCGCCGATGGAGACCTCCAGGGCAACCTTCTCGTTGGGGGCCCATTCGCAGTAGATCTCCGGGTACAGAGCGATGTTCTCGGTGATCTCGGTACTGGGCGTACCGGGATAGGAGGAGACCACCCGCACCCCGCACTCGTATGCCCCGCGGGCAACGGCTTCGTTGCCCAACATCAATTGTTTCATGGGAAATACTCCTTCTTCTATACTAACTAACTTTAAATCATCGGGATTAATAGACGCGCTTGTCCGTCACGCGCTTGGCCTTGCCCTCATAACGCTTCAGAGTGTTGGGGGAGACGAGGGTGACCTTGGCCTCGATCTGAAGGGTCACGCGCAGTTTATGCACGATGGTCTGCTGGATGGTCTCGAGCTCCTTCCAGCTCTCAAGGGCGCTGGCGTCGGCTAGCTCGACGATGACCTCGATGCGGTCGGTATAGTTGGAGCGGGTGAGGACGAGCTCGTAGTTGGGGGTGATGCCCTCGCAGGTGAGGAGCACGCCCTCGATCTGGCTGGGGAACACGTTGACCCCCCGGATGATGAGCATATCGTCCGTGCGGCCCGCCAGCTTCTCCATACGGCGGGAGGTCCTGCCGCAGGGGCAGGTATCCGTCAGGATGCGGGAGATGTCATGGGTACGGTAGCGCAGGACGGGCAGGCCCTCCTTGCACAGAGGGGTGATGACCACCTCGCCCAGCTCGCCGTCCGGCATGGGTTCGCCCGTATCCGGATCGATGATCTCCACATAGAAGAGGTCCTCGTTGATATGCATGCCCTTCTTGTAGATGCACTCGCCCGAGACGCCCGGCCCGATGACCTCGGAGAGACCGTAGTTCTCGGTGGCACAGATGCCCCAGCGGGTCTCAAGCTCCTGGCGCATCCCCTCGGTGGAGGCCTCGCTGCCGAAGAGGCCGGTGCGCAGTTTGATGTCCTTGAGGGCGCCCATGCGCTCGGCTGTCTCGGCCAGGTACAGGGCGTAGCTGGGGGTGGCGACCAGCAGGGTGGCGCCAAAGTCGCGCATGAGCATGATCTGGCGCTCGGTGTTGCCCGCGGAGATGGGCACGATGGTGGCGCCGATTTTCTCAAGGCCGGCATGCAGGCCGAGGGCGCCGGTAAACAGCCCGTAACCAAAGGATATCTGGGCAATATCGTCGGCAGTCGCGCCGCCGGCGTCAGCCAGACGGGCCACGGCCTCGCTCCACATGTTCAGGTCGTTCCGGGTATAGCCCACGACGGTGGGCTTGCCCGTGGTGCCCGAGCTGGCGTGAATGCGCACGATGTCGCGCATGGGTACGGCAAACATGCCGAAGGGGTAGTTATCGCGCAGATCGTCCTTGACCGTATAGGGCAAGAGGCGGATATCAGCCAGGGACTTGATGTGCTCCGGCCTGAGACCGGCCTCCTCAAAGCGTTTGCGATACATGGGAACGCGCTCGTAGGTCTGGGCGACAGTCGCCTGCAAGCGCTTCAGCTGGAGGGCCTGCAGGTCCTCCCGGTTCATCGTCTCAATCTTTGGGTTCCACATGGCTCAATAGGACTCCTTCCTTCATACTCTGCTGTTGTAAGGCGGCAGAGGATCTACCGTACTACAAATATTAATTATACCGGATTTATTGTAGGATTCATAGCCTTGCGCAGCAAAAAAAGCCCCCTTCCGCGGCGCGGAGAGGGGCTTTTGTGGGATATTCCCCGATTTTACAGGTTATTTGTCCCGGGCCGAGAGGGTCAAAACATGGTACTGGGGCGGGGCCATGAACCGAAAGGGCAGGGCGGTGGTGCCGATCCCATTGGAATACAGGGTGGTTACGCCTGCCCGCTTGACCCACTGGGGGGTAAAGGCGGGCAGGAGCCGGTCGCCCAGCGGACCCCAGAGGCCCAGGAAAGTGATCTGGCCGCCATGGGTATGGCCGCACAGGGCCACATCCACGAGGGCGGCCTCCTCCTCGGAGAGGGCGGAGATGGAGAGAGGATTGTGGGCCAGAAGGAGCACATAGT
>JAHZEH010000257.1:735-3724 GCA_019421925.1 Clostridia bacterium | reverse complement strand
GGGGAGGGGGGGACGCTGCTGTGAAAAAGAAAAGGACGTGGCTCCAGAAGCTCTATCTGGCTCTGATGCTTGTGTTCCTCTACGCGCCCATCCTGGTGCTGATCGTGTACTCCTTCAACGAGTCGCGCACCATGGGCAACTGGACAGGGTTCACGCTGGACTGGTACGCCGCCCTGCTCAAGGACAAGAACATCATGGAGGCCCTCAAAGTCACCCTGTCCATCGCTTTTCTGTCCTCCCTGTGCGCCACGGTCCTGGGCGTCACAGCGGCCATCGGCATCAATTCCATGAAACGCCGCAGCCGCAACCTGGTCATGGCGGCCACCAATATCCCGGTCATCAACCCCGATCTGGTCACGGGCGTGTCCCTGATGATGATCTTTGCCTTCCTGGCTGTGCCGCCGGGGTATACGACCCTGCTTCTGGCCCATATCACCTTCAACATCCCCTACGTGATCCTGTCGGTTCTGCCCAAGCTGAGGCAGACCTCCAACGCCCTCTATGAGGCGGCCCTCGACCTGGGAGCCAGCCCCACCTATGCCCTGCGCAAGGTCATCCTCCCCCAGATTATGCCGGGCATCGTGTCCGGGGCCATCCTGGCCTTCACCCTCTCCCTGGACGACTTTGTCATCAGCTTCTTTACCCGCCAGGGGGTGCAGAACCTGTCGATCTACATCTACTCCCTGGCGCGTAAGGGCATCAATCCCAAGATTAACGCCCTGTCGGCTATCATGTTTGTCGTCGTTCTGACTCTGCTTCTGGTGGTTAATCTCACCGGCAACAGGGACGATGAGGAATATATCCGCGCGAAGAAGCGCAAAGCTGCCCGTAAAGCGGCGAAGAAGGCTGCCCGGCTGGAGGGCCGGGATGCCGCATGAACAACATTGCATCTGTTGATTTTAGGAGGAAACCCAAATGAAGCGTAGCCTTGCCCTTGTACTGTTGCTTGTGCTTTCCTGCGGCCTGCTGCTGACCGCCTGCGGAGGCGGCGGGGAGACGGAGGGGGATCAGATGTCCCTCTATATCCTCAACTGGGGGGATTATATCGACGAGGATAAGCTCGAGGAGTTCCGCGCCGAGCACCCCGAGATCGACGTCCACTATGAGACCATGACGAGCAACGAGGAGATGCTGGTGCAGCTCCAGAGCCCCAACTGCATCTATGACGTCTGCTTCCCTTCGGACTATACGATCACCAAGCTGCTCAAGCTGGACCTGCTCCAGAAGCTGGACCTGAGCAAGCTGAGCAACTATGACAACACCGACCCCCGCTTCCTCAGCCTGGAGTTCGACCCGGACAACGAGTACTCTGTTCCCTATATGTGGGGCACGGTGGGCATTCTGTACAACAAGACCATGGTTCAGGAGCCGGTGGATAGCTGGAGCATCCTGTGGGATGAGCGCTATTCCAAACAGATCCTCATGTATGATTCTGTCCGCGACTCCATGGCCGTGGCCCTCAAAAAGCTGGGCTACTCCCTCAACACCACCAATAAGGACGAGATTGCCGCCGCCGAGGCCGAGCTGACCGCCCAGAAACCCCTGGTGCTGGCCTACGGCACGGATGACTTGCGCGATAAGATGATCAACGGCAACGCCGCCCTCGCCGTGGTATATTCGGGCGACGCCATCGCCGCGATCGCCGAGAACCCCGATCTGGACTATGTGGTGCCCACGGAGGGCAGCAATATCTGGTTTGACAACGTGGTGCTCACCAAGTCCAGCAAGAACGTGGAGGCGGCCCACATCTTCATCGACTGGCTGCTGGACGCCGAGGTGGCCGCAGCCAACACGGAGTGGATCGGATACTCCTCCCCCAACCAGGCAGCCATGGAGATCATCCCTGCCGAGATGCGGGACGATCCCATCTATAATCCCGCTCAGGACGTCATCGACCGCTGTGAGGCGTTTATCGATCTGGGCGACGCCATGAAGGACTACAATGACGCCTGGCTGCGTATCAAAGCGGCCCAGTAGGACGTAGAGGAGGCCGCCCAGGACCTTCCTGAGAGCCCCGGAATAGAGCAGCCCCGCCTGGCGATGTTTCCAGGCGGAGCCGCTTATTGATGGGGAAAATATCTCTATAGGGCGGTCTGGTATATGATACAACAAGCTGACAGGAGGACAACATGAAAAAGAGATGGATTGCCCTGGGACTGGCCGTTATGCTGGCGGCCCTGAGCGCCTGCGGGGGCGGAGAAGGAGAGAAGGAACCTGCGGCCGCTCCGACAGCCGCGCCGCTTCCGGCTGAGAGCATAGCGGTCCCCCAGCCCACGCCTCAGCCTACCCCCTCTCTGAAGGAGCAGAATGCTCAGGCTGCCGCCGGGGCCCTAGAGCTGTACATACAGCTCTTTGAGCAGGGCGTGACCCGCAACGATTACAGCCCGAGTTACGACGCCTGGGAGCTGAACGCCTGCGGCGTCTTTGAGGGGGATCCCCAGGAAGTCCCAGACGCCTGGGGCGGCCCCTGCTGGATGGAGCGCTTCCTCATCCGCGATTTGAACGGGGACTACATCCCTGAGCTTATCCTGGCCAGCGGGGAGGTGGAGCAGGAGATGTTCCTGTACCGGGCGGAGGGCGGCAAGGTCCGCTATGCCTCCCACTGCCCCACCGGTAATCAGGAGGAGATCAACTATGCCTTCCATGTCTACCAGGATAAGGAGGGCAACCTTATCCATCTCAGCGAGGGCGTCTCCGGCACCGGCGCGGGCTCCGCACACACGGTACATCGGGTCAATGCCGATCTCTCGGTCAGCCCGCTGTTCTACTGGTTTGAGGATTTGGACGGAAACACTTACCAGGTAAACGGCCAGGAGGCGGACGAAGAGGAGTATAAGAATGCCTACGAGGCCTATTTCAGCGCGCTTACTTTGGTGGAGAAGGTGGAGTTTGCCGAGATGGGCGGCGACCCCGTGGCGGCGGTTCGGGCTGCAGCGGAGCAGATGGGATAGGGCGGCAACGGGATTCCCCCGGTTCGGTTCCCGCAAAG
>JAHZEH010000257.1:0-725 GCA_019421925.1 Clostridia bacterium | reverse complement strand
CAAAGAAAAGAGGAGGGGCGGAAATATTCCGCCCCTCCTCTTTTGAAGCTCCGGGGATTCCCCGGAACCTTTTGCAAAGGTCCCGGACGTTATGCTACTGGATGACCGTGATGCGCTCGCCGGGCTCATAGACCGGGCCGTTTTCGATGATGTAGTCGGAGACCAGCGCATCCAGGCTGGGACGCTCGGCCAACAGGGTACCGCCGCCCAGCATGGTGTAGTTGTCGCCGCCCGCGGCGGTGAAATCGTTGAGGGCCACGGTGTATTCCTTCTCCAGATCAAGGGGCTCGCCGCCGACCAGGACGTCCGAGACGCGGCTGCCCGCTTCCTTGGCGGGGTCGAAGGAGAAGGTCATGCCGGACACGTGGAGGAAGCCGCCGCTGGCGTCCGGATAGGCCGATACGCTCAGTTCCAGGGCCTCCAGGATAGCAGCGCCCGTGTACTTCTTGACAACGCCCAAGTTGTTGAAGGGGAGCACGGCCTTAATGTTGGCGTAGGTGATGTCGCCCTTGGGGATGGAGACGCGGATGCCGCCGCCGTTCTGCAGAGCGATGTCGGCGCCTGTGGCGGAACGCAGGGCGTCGGTGATCAGGCTGCCCAGGTTGGTCTGGCTGGTGCGCACGAATTCACGCTCGCCCACCAGATCTTCCTCGGTTCTGCCGATGACCACGTTCAGCTTGTCGGAGACCAGTTTGTCATAGTAGTCGCACATCTCGTTGATGGAC
>JAHZEH010000256.1 GCA_019421925.1 Clostridia bacterium | reverse complement strand
ATGGGCCGCAGCCGCGGAGCAGAACACAGGTGTGAGCGAACCGCTCATAATGCCGATACGGATGCCGGAGAGCAACTCCTCCAGGGTGAACTCCTCGCCGCCGAAGAATTTCTCCATGAGCTCCTCGTCGTTCTCAGCCGCCGCCTCGATGAGGATGTTGCGGTAGTGGTCGATCTCGGTCTCCAGGGACTCGGGCATGGCGGTATCCTTGAGGTTCTTGCCGTCAAAGAGCTTGGCCTCCATCTTGACAATATCCACGAAACCGTCGAATTTTCCGTTGTGCATGATGGGCAGCTGGATGGGGACTACAGAGATGCCGAACTTCTCGCGCAGGCTGTCAAAGACCTTCTCGAAGTTGGCATTTTCCGTGTCCATGCGGTTGACGACGATCATACGGGGCAGATCGCGCTTCTTGCACTGCTCCCAGGCCTTCTCAGCCGACACAGCGCCCACCACGATCATCGCGGCGTCAGCCACCGTCAGGGTCTCCACCACTTCGCCCTCAAAATCGAAATATCCGGGGGCGTCGATCAGGTTGATCTTGCAGTCTTTCCATTCCACGGGGGCAAGCGCCGCGCCGATGGAAATATCGCGCTTGATCTCTTCCGGATCATAGTCCGTCGTCGTCGTGCCGGCGTCCACACTGCCCATGCGGTCAATGACGCCTGCGGTAAACAACATGGCTTCCGTCAGCGTGGTTTTGCCTTCGCCACCGTGACCGACAATGCCGATGTTGCGAATCTGCTTCGCGGAATAGACTTTCATGTTCGGATTCCCCCTAATTGTAAAGTGCGTTTCTTGGATTGCGGAAAAATACTGAGATGCCGCAAGATGCGCGCGGCATATTAAGAGATAGAATGGATGTGTTTTTCAAATGCACAGTTACAATTGTACCAGCCCGCGAAGATAAAGTAAATAACTTTGTCTCTCACAAGCATTTTTTCGGCCAAAAAAATATTTATTCCCCGATCAAATTCCCATTATCTCCCTGAACGGACGCGCCGCTCCTCCATTTCATTATAAAAAAAGGCCGCTTTTTTCAAAGCTGCCCTTTTTATTCCGGTTCCCCGGCCTATTTTTCCTCCTCCTCGCGCAAAATCTCCTGGTGTTCGCCGTCGCACTCCAGCCGGTATTTGACCATCATGGCCTTGAAGAGCTCGGCCGGCGTGGGCGGGGTGAAGGTGATGGCGTTGGCCCCCGCGTCGATGGTCCGCAGGATGCTCTCCTCCCTGCTGCCGCCGGTAGCCAATATGGGCACGTCGGGGAAATCCCTGCGGATAGCCCGAACGATCTCCGGCGTCTTGGCCGCGCCCGAGACGTTGAGGATACTGGCTCCCGCGTCCAGCCGGGCCTGGATGTCCGTGTACTCCGAAACGACCGTCACAACCACCGGGATGTCCACCGTACGGCTGAGCTGCTCCACTGTCTCATTGGGGGTGGGCGCGTTGACAACCACGCCGATAGCCCCCTGGAACTCAGCGTCCCGGGCCAGGTTGACCACCCTTTTCCCCCGGGTGGTTCCGCCGCCCACGCCGCAGAATACCGGCATATCGGCGGCCGTCATCACCGCGTGGGTAATCGCGGGCTGAGGGGTGAATGGGTAGACCGCGATGACCGCGTCAGCGTTGACATTGCGGATAACGGCGACGTCGGTGGTGAACACCAGCGATTTGATGAGCTTGCCAAATATCCGGATGCCGCTGACCTGCTGGATGGCCTGGGGAATCTGGATCATGTGGGAGCGCAGCGTGCCGGTGATGGTGGGCGCATCTTTATATTTCATGGCGTTCCTCCTTGCAGTGTCTGTTCATGGCCGTGCCTGCTCTCAGCCGCACTTGCTGAAGCCGCAGCTTCGGCAGATCACACAGCCGCCCTCATGCTCCAGTTTGGCCCCGCAGTCCGGACAGACCGCATGGGTCACCCCCTCCTCGCAGCCGCGGTTCTCCCTCTCCAGCGGGATGTCGATGGGGGCCTCCTCCCGCGAAGGCTGAGTGGGCTCGCGCTTCTGGGGAGGGAAGCAGCCGAAATGCTGCTCCCGCGCCACTTTTTCAATCACCTTGCCAATGGCGTCCGGGCAGGACAGCACTTTAATGCCCTTCTCCCTCTTTTGCAGGAGGGTGGAGTGGCAGCGGATACCCTTGAGCTGCTCGACGATAGCCTCCACCTCCATGCCCGAGCGCAGGGCGATAGAGACCAGACGGCTGGTAGCCTCCGACTGGGAGGGGCAGCCGCCCGCCCGGCCCAGATTGGCAAACACCTCGCAGATTCCCTTGTCGTCGTAGTTCACCGTCACGTACAGGTTGCCGCAGCCGATGCGCACCTTCTCCGTCACGCCGTGCGTAATCGCAGGGCGGGCGCGGGGGGCGATCTTCTTGGGCGCGTCTCCGCTCTCCCCGCCCTCCTTCTTGACCGAGCCGATGTTGAGCACCTGCTCGGCGCGGCTGCCGTCCCGGTAGATGGTGACGCCCTTGCAGTCGAGGGCAAAAGCCTCCTCGAACACGGCGCGCACATCCTCATGGGTGGCGTCATGGGTGAAGTTGACCGTCTTGGAGACGGCGTTGTCCGTATGGCGCTGGAAAGCCGCCTGCATCTCCACGTGGCACTGGGGGCTGATGTCGTGGGCTGTCACAAATACGGCGCGTACGTCCTCGGGAATCTCCTCGATATGGGCGAGAGTCCCCTCCTTGGCGATCCGCCGCATGAGCTCGGTGGAGTAAAATCCCCTCTCTTTGGCGACCTGCTGGAAGTAGGGATGGACCTCGGGCAGTTCGTCGTGATCCATGACATTGCGCACAAAGCTGATGGCAAAAAGCGGCTCAATGCCGGACGAGGCCCCGCAGATGATGGATATGGTACCTGTGGGGGCAATCGTTGTCGTGGTGGCATTGCGCATCCGCTCGCCCCTCCCGCTGTAGACGCTGCCCTCATAGGCGGGGAAAACGCCCCGCTCCTCAGCCAGGGCAGCGGAGGCCTGATGGGAGCGTTTGTCAATGAAGCCCATGACCTCCCCGGCCAGGCGGCGGCCCTCCTCGGAGTTATAAGGCACGCCCAATTTGAAGAGCAGGTCGGCAAAACCCATGATACCCAGGCCGATCTTTCGGGTGCTGCGGGTCATCTCCTCAATCTCGGGCAGGGGATAGCGGTTGACCTCAATCACATTGTCCAGGAAGCGCACGGCAAGATCCACAATGCGCCCCAGTTCCTCGTAGTCCACTTGACAGCCTGTCCCGCCTGAACGCACCACCGCGTTGAGGTTGATGGAGCCCAGGTTGCAGGACTCAAAGGGGAGCAGGGGCTGTTCCCCGCAGGGATTCGTGGATTCGATCTCCCCCAGATGAGGCACGGGGTTGTCCCGGTTGAGCCTGTCCAAAAAGACGATACCCGGTTCGCCGTTGCGCCAAGCGGAATCCACGATATGCTCAAGCACCTCGGCGGCGTCCAATTGGCCCACAGCCTCTTTGGTGCGCGGGTCGATCAGATCATAGGGCCGGCGCTCGCCGGCCGCCCGCATGAAGGCTTCGGTGATGCCCACGCTGATGTTGAAGTTGGTGATATCCGCGTTGTTCTTTTTGCAGTCGATGAATTCCATGATATTGGGGTGATCCACCCGCAATATGCCCATATTGGCCCCCCTCCTGGTGCCGCCCTGCTTGACGGCCTCGGTGGCGGAGTTGAATACCCGCATGAAGCTGATGGGGCCGGAGGCCACGCCCCCCGTGGAACGCACGGCCGCGCCCGCC
>JAHZEH010000255.1 GCA_019421925.1 Clostridia bacterium | reverse complement strand
CCGGCGGAAGCCGCTCCAACGTCGTCACCGGCAACGCCACCCGCGTTGCGGCGGAGATGCTCCTCAACGCCATGCGCAAGGAGGACGGAACGTTCCGGTCCTATGACGAGATGACAGCCGAGAATATCCCCACCTTCTATGAGGGCACATGGGTTGCCGCGACCTGCACGGACTGCGATCTGGAGACCGCCCAGGGCGCGCCCTTCAGCAACTATATGTATGAGCTCTTCATGCCTGAAGTGGAAGTCAACATGGAGACCGGCAAAGTCCGCATTATCCGCTTCACCACTGTGGCAGACGTCGGCACTATCATCAACAAAATCGTGGTAGACGGCCAGATCTACGGCGGCTGCGCTCAGGGCATGGGCCTCGCGCTCTCCGAGGACTTCGAGGACTACAGCAAGCACACCACCATTGCGGGCTGCGGCATCCCCTATCCCGAGGATATCCCCGACGATTTCAACATTATCTATGTTGAGACACCCAGGCCCCTCGGTCCCTTCGGCGCCTCCGGCTGCGGCGAAGGCCCGCTGACGGCAGGACACCCGGCAGTGCTCAGCGCCATCTTCAACGCCACCGGCGCGCGCATCACCGAGATTCCCGCCCGTCCGGAAAAGGTCAAGGCCGCTCTTGACGCTCTGAAGAAATAAGTCTCCTGGAAGGAGGGATACCCTGAAATTTCCCGAAATTTTCAGGGTATCCCTTTTTTAAACCGATGGGGAGGAATTGGATTTATGCGCACTGTGGATCAAAGCAACCTGCATCAATTGGAGGCGCTCTGTACCCAGGAACAGCCCCCCGCCGCCATGTCCATCTGCCCTTTGCACGTGGACTGCCGGGGCGTCTGCGCCGCCATTGCCAACTCGGATTTTGACGCGGCAAAGACGCTGTACTGCAAGAGCGTTCCGTTGCCCCATGTCCTCTGCCGGCTGTGCGGCCAGCCCTGCCAGAGCGCCTCTGGCCCTGCGCGGCCTGGAAGAGGCAGCGATGGCCCTGGGCCAACTGCGCAGCAAGCGCCTGTTCCTGCCCAAGCGGGACCACTCTGCCGCCGTGGTTGGCGGCGGCGTCTGCGGCCTTTCCGCCGCGCTGGAAATGGCGAAAAAGGGATTCAGGGTCTCCCTCTGGGAGCAGAGCCCCATCCTGGGGGGACGGGCCCGCGAGTGGGCTCCTGTGCCGGAGGAGGCCTGGCAGAAGGATCTGGACTCCTTTGCGCCTTACCCCGTTGAATTCCATTTGGGGGAGCGCGCTCCGGAAACAGACGCCCTTGCCGCGCAGTTCGACGCGGTTTTCCTGGCATGGGGGGATGGGGAGGTCGTTTCGGTTGATCCTCAGACCTTTCAAACCGATCGCCCAAAGGTGTTTGCAGGAGGGGGGGCCATTGAGGGGGAGCGGAAATCCGCGCTGCAGTCCATGGCGGACGGCAAGCGGGCGGCCATCTCCATCGACCGGTTCGTCAAGCAGGTCTCCCTACTGAGCGGACGGGAGACCGAAGGGAGCTATCCCACAACACTGCACACCAATGTTGCGCGCTATGAGGAGAGCTGCCCCAGGGCCCTGCCTCCTTTTGACAGAGAGCAGGCTGTGGAGGAGGCCTCGCGCTGCATCGACTGCAAGTGCCTGGAGTGCGTCCATGCCTGCGCCTTTTTGCAGCACTTCAAATCCTATCCCAGAAAATATGTCCGGGAGGTCTATAACAACCTCTCGATCGCCATGGGTACCCGCCATGCCAACACCATGATCAACTCCTGCAGCCTCTGCGGCCAGTGCGCCGCCATCTGCCCCAACGGCCTGGACGTGGGCGCCATTATGAAGGACGCCCGTCAAATCATGGTGGAGAGCAAAAAGATGCCCCAGTCCACCTTTGAGTTTGCCCTGCTCGATATGGAGTACAGCAACTCCGGGGACTGTTTCTTCAGGGCCCATCAGCCGGGCCGCGCCCAAAGCCGCTATGTATTCTTCCCCGGCTGTCAGCTCCCGGCTTCCGCGCCCGAAATTGTACGGGCCGCCTACCTCGATCTGACGGAGCGGCTGGAGGGGGGCGTCGGGCTGCTCCTAGGCTGCTGCGGCGTGATTGCCGATTGGGCGGGACAGGAGGAACTATATGCCAGGGAGGTTAAAAAACTCCAAAAAGCGTGGGAGGAGCTGGGCAGGCCCGTCATCATCACGGCCTGTCCCACCTGCCACCAGACGCTGAGGCGGGAATTTGCGCGGGATTGCTGCGTCGGGATTTGGGACATCCTGCTGGAAAAAGGACTCCCAACCGGATTTCAGAAGCTCTCAGGTAAGCTCATCCTCCACGACGCCTGCGGCGCGCGCAATCAGCCCCAGGTTCAGCAGGCGGTCCGCGAGGTCGTGGCACAGATGGGCCTGGAGCTTGAGGCGCACAATTACACGGGGGACGCCGCCGGGTGCTGCGGCTTTGGCGGATTGACCCAGTTTGCCAACCCGGCCGTTGCAGACGCGGCGGCGCGTCTGTGGGCTGACGATCCGCATGCGCGCTATTTGACCTACTGCATGAATTGCAGGGATCGTTTTACCAAGCAGGGGGCCCAGGCCGTGCATCTGCTCGAGCTGATCTACGGCGGCGGGAAACCCCATCAGGTCCCCGGCTATTCGTTACGCAGAGATAACAGAGAGAAGTTGAAGAGAACTATGCGGGAAGAGTTATGGAATGAAAAACTTTCCCCCTCCCCCAGCTGCGTTTCCCTCCACTATGACGGGGAGGTTGGCGGGCTGTTGGAATCGAGGATGATCCTGGAGAGCGATATCCGCGCAGTCATCGAGGCGGCGGAGGGAAGCGGCCGGAAAATTCTGCATCGCGCCAGCGGCTGCTTCATCGCCAGCCGCCGCGTCGGCAACGTGACATTCTGGGTGTATTACAGGCCGTGGAAAGACGGCTTCCACATCGACAAGGTGTATAGCCACCGGATGCAGATCAAGGGGGAATAAGATGTCCGAGCAATACTATGAGCGATATGACCAATCTGAGGGGGAGCTCATCTGTCAGCAGTGCAAAGTGCCCCTGGAGAACGGCGAGGTAATTCTGCAATATATGGGCAACGATTTCCCCATTGAAATGCCCCGCTGCCCCATATGCGGCCAGGCCTTTATCCCGGAGGATCTGGCCACCGGAAAAATATTACAGGTTGAAAAGGCACTGGAGGACAAATGAGCGGGCCCTCCAACGCTGTTCTGAGCAAACTGGGCCGGATACATCCGGGAGGGCAGAAGGGGACCGCCGGCCTGTTGGCCAGCATGGCCCTGGAGGAGGGCGCATATGTTCTGGATCTGTGCTGCGGCACAGGGGATTCCTGCGCCCTGCTCTCCCAAAAAGGTTATCGGCCTGTGGGCATTGACTCCAGCGGGGAAGCCATTGAAAGGGCGGGCAGGGCCTATCCCCACCTGCGGTTTTTGCAGAGTGACGCCGCCGGCATGCCCTTTGAGGAGGGCGCCTTTGAAGGAGTGCTCTGTGAGTGCAGCCTCTCACTCCTGCCGGTGAAGGACGTTTTGACCGAAGTCGTGCGTGTCCTCAGGTCGGGCGGCGTATTCGGCGTATCAGACCTCTACAGCTTGAAAGAGGGGGGAGAACTGCCCGCCCAGGCGGATTGGCTCGATCAGTTCCGCTCTTCGGGCTTTGAGCTGTTGCGCTGGGAGGATCAGACCGGGGACCTGAGAAGGTTTGCCGCCCGATGGGTCTGGCAGAACGAGCGTCCTTTCCCCCTCTGCGGAGACTGTGAAGGC
>JAHZEH010000254.1 GCA_019421925.1 Clostridia bacterium | reverse complement strand
TCAATCAGCTTGCGCGAACCGGAAGAGGTACACCCGGTACCAGCGCAGATCAGAACATGGGAACGGTATGCAGTCATTGTTCTCGTCCTCCTTCCCGCTACTGCCGGGCCCCTGGCCAGGCAATCACATGCCCTTCCAGGGGCACGCCTCCCTCAAGATGGCCGCGCACGATCTCGCGGGCCGCCTCCGGGGTCACATCGCCATAGGCGACCGCCTCCTGGCCGGGCAGCTGCACGCATACCACCGGCTCATGGCCCGTGGCGCTCATATCCTTTTGCAGAACCTGTACATGCTGCAAAGAGCGGGCATCTATTTCCTCCATCAGGGCCCTGAGCACCTCCCGCGCGCCCGTTTCCAGGCCGCTCTCGCCCATGCCCACAACCACGCGCGCCGCGCCCTGGCTTCTGCGCAGGTTGATCCCCGCCAGGGTCTCCTCGCGGATCCGCTCCAAATCGGCAAATGATTTCATGTGTGGCTCCCCCTTTCTTCTCAGCCCAAAGCGCGGTATTTATTCAGAATGCCGGCCACATCCCCCGGGGTCAGCCGGCCGAAGACCTCATCGTTGACCATGAGGGCGGGAGCCAGTCCGCAGCAGCCGATACAGCGGGCGGACTCCAGGGTGAACAGCCCATCCTCCGTGGTCTCGCCCGGGCCGATGCCGAGCTGTTTGGCAAACTCATCATATACGTCCTGCGCCCCGCGCACATAACAGGCCGTACCCAGGCACTGGCTGATGATGTACTTCCCCCTGGGCTGCACGGTAAAGCGCGAGTAGAACGTCGCCACCCCATAGACCTGGGACTTGAGCACGCCCAGATGCTGCGCGATAAATTCCTGGGTGCTCTCCTCCAGGCATCCGAACAGCTCCTGCGCCTCATGCATAACAGGCATGAGCGCGCCCTCCTTCCCCTTCCAGAGGTCGATGGTCTCCTTGAGCCTCGCCAGTTTTTCCTCGTTGGACATCCCGGTTTCCTCCTTCTCTCCTCGTTTTTTTCTTATTTAACGAACTATCAAAAAAGCGCGCCACACAGGCCGGGAGGACTTGAGTCCACCAGACTGCGGGCGCGCTGTTTTTGTAGAAACGCTTTGCATGGCCCCCAGGATAACCCGGACGGGCTAAAAATCCGTGGCCAGGAATTTTTTCGTACTCTCCTGCTGCGGGTTTTCGAAAACATCTTTCGGGGGGCCCTCCTCCACGATTACTCCGTTCTCCATGAAGATCACGTGATTCGCCACATTCCGGGCAAAAACCATCTCATGGGTCACGACCAGCATGGTCATCCCCTCGTTCGCCAGATCGCGCATCACTTTGAGCACTTCGCCCGTCAGCTTGGGATCGAGCGCCGAGGTGGGTTCGTCAAAACACATGATGGCGGGGTCCATGGCCAGCGCCCGCGCAATGGCGACGCGCTGCTGCTGTCCGCCGGAGAGCTCGCAGGGCATGGCCTTGGCCTTCTCAGCCAGGTCCACCTTTTTCAAAAGGCCCATGGCTTTTTCCTGCGCCTCCTCCCTGGAGCGGCCCAGCACGCGCACCGGCGCCTCCATGAGGTTCTGCAACACATTCATATGTGGAAATAGATTAAAGGACTGGAATACCATGCCCATTTTCAGCCGGATACGCCGAAGCTCCCGCTCATGGGCATAGATCACCCTGTCGTTTTCCGTGCGCACCATGGCCTCCCCGTCCACCTCAACGGAACCGCTCCTCAGCTTCATGATGCCCTGGATACAACGCAGAAGCGTGGATTTGCCCGAGCCCGAGGGCCCGCTGATGGCAATGGCCTCGCCGGCTTTGACGTCGAAAGAGATACCGTGAAGAATCTCCTCGCTGCCAAAGCCCGCCACAACGTCCTTGACACTCAAGATCATTTCGCTCATGTCCTTCCCTCCCCTTTAGTGGTAGTAGGCAAACCGCTTTTCCAGTTTGGCCTGCAGGCGCGTACATACCCAGCTCATAAGCAGGTAAATCACGGCGGCGGGAATGAGGGGGAGCATGCTGAAATCGCGGGTGATGATCTGCTGGGTGGTGCGCAGGAGCTCTGCAATACCGAGCACATAGAGCAGGGAGGTGTCCTTGACCAGGGTGATCACCTCGTTGCCAATGCTGGGCATCACCCGCTTGACCGCCTGGGGCAATATAATGCGCATCATGGTCTGGAGCCTGTTCATGCCCAGCACATCCGCCGCCTCGTACTGGCCGGGGCCGATGGACTCAATGCCGCCGCGAAAAATCTCGACGAAGTACGCAGCGTAGTTGATGACAAAGGCAATGCAAGCAGCCGCCTCTCTGCTAAGCGAAATGGGAAGGGGCGCAAAGGGCAGCGCGTAATAGAAGAAAATCAGCTGCAGCAGCAGCGGCGTCCCGCGGAATACCCATGTGTAAATCTCCACAATTTTTGCGGCGATCCTGTGCTTTTTTGAGACTCGGACCAGTGAAAGGAGCCAGCCGATAGGCAGTGAGAGAACCAATGTAATGCCAAAGTATCCGATCGTCTTGAGAGTTGCTTTCAATAGGACTGGAATAATTTCTCCTAAGTACTCCATATGTTGCCTCCCGTTAAGAATACTATAAATGCCAAAGAAAGGGAAGCGGTTTGCTTCCCTTTCTAAAAAGTTATTTAAATAACACCAAGTTTGTCTTTTCTCAATCGCTGTTCGGTGTTATCAGGCCGCAAAGTCCTGCTTATTTTTCGGTTACGTCGCGCTGGAACCACTTCATGGAGATCTCCTTGGCGGTTCCGTTGGCAACGAGGGCGTCAAGCGCCTCCTGCATCTTGGCCCGGAAGGCGTCGTCATCCTGATGGAAAGCAATGCCGAACTCCTCAGAACCCAGGGTCTCGTCAAGAGAGCGGTAGGTATCCGGGCTCTTCTCGATGTAGTGACCGAATACCGTCACGTCCACGATAACGCAGTCCAGACGGCCGGCGGCCAGGTCGAGGAGCGCCTTGTCGTTGTCGGCAAAGCCCACAACGTTCGACAGGCTATCGCGGAATTCCGGGTTGTTGTCCAGGGCGATGTTGGCCGAGGAACCGTCCTGGATGCCCGCCTCTTTACCGGCCAGGTCGGCCAGGGTCTGATAGGGAGAATCCTGGAGCACAACCACAACCTGCTCGTTGAGCATATAGGGCTCGGAGAAATCAAAGCTCTGCTTGCGCTCTTCCGTGATGGTGCAGCCGTTCCAGATCACATCCACATTGCGGTTGGCGATCTCCAGGGCGATATTGTCCCAGACGACGGGCTGAAACTGGACCTCAATGCCCAGCTCCTGGGCGACGGCCTTGGCCAGGTCGATGTCAAAGCCCACGATTTCGTCGTTCTCGTCCCGGTAGCCCATCGGCGGGAAGGAGTCGTCCAGCCCTACGATGAAGTAGCCCTTCCGCTGAATCCTCTCCCAGGAGCCGTCCGCGCTGGCATCCGGACTGGCGGGAGCGTCGGTATTCGCCGGGGCGTCGGCCTGGCCGGAGCATCCGGACAGAACGGACAGGGCCATCAGGGCCGCCAATATCAAAACCAACCACTTTTTCATAACTTCATTTCCTCCCAAAACATTTGGTGCATTCGGAGCACGCCGTTATTATACTTTATCACTGCGCCCAAGTAAAGTAATAAACGCAAATTTTTTCCGGCGTTATGGGAGGGCTTGTTCCAGGGTCAGATTCTTACCCCCAGGATCGTGATGGGACGAAGCTCCTGATAGCTGTAAGTACTCAGGGGTCTGTCGAGCGCATCGTAGGTATGGGCGGC
>JAHZEH010000253.1 GCA_019421925.1 Clostridia bacterium | reverse complement strand
GTAGTAGTGGGCGACTTTGATGATCTCTTTCCTGTTTTTCATATTGTGTATTGTCCTCCGTTAAAATCCCGGCCAGAGGGATACCCTCCCCTGCCGGATTGCGCGCAACAAAATATTGTGGGAGGGAGATATCCCTTAAGAGTCTGAATCATTTCGGGGAAATGTAACATTTGGTGTTTTTACGGCTTTTTGCGTGATTATTGTATCACTTTTCGCTCCATATTGCACGCTTTTTTTACTGGGCTTTCTTTCTTCGAAAACTCCTGTAAAAACTTTCCCAGCCCCTCAGAACCTTGCGCGGACAGGAAAACCCCCGGAAGATGGATGAGAACCATAAAACAGCAAAAAACATCTTGTCTGTTATTCCCATCAGACAGGATGTTTTTGTTGTGCGACAAACTGGGATTGATTACGGTGTCTCCAGCTTAGCATTTTTATAACTGATTGTGATATGGCATGGAGCAAAGATAACAGCGGCCACTATAAGCGGAATATAACGACTCAAGATTCCACTTGCCAAAAATATCACTGATGGAATAAGTGATAATGCCAGTGCCCTAAAAATGCTGTTTCTCTTAAAGCAAATAATCCAGATTAAACAGTATGCTGCTAATAACACAACATTAACTATTAAATATAAGGCAAAACTCTCATCTGACGAAAACCCAAACCCACATCCCGGGAATATTAATACCATAAGACCAAAACAGCCTATTCTGCCTATCTGCTCCAGGACTTCAATAGGCTTGTTTTCCCAGTGATTCTGAAACCCGTCTTTATTTCTGATTGTAAAAATAATATTTGGAATCATGATGACAAGCATAAATACAAGACCATAAAAGTTTATCCAGTTCATATGCTTCCCTCTGCAAATTCCGATTTGTCACTCTTTTGACAATATTATTTAACACAAAAGAAATAACGCAAGGGCGCACTTATCACCGCTATGCAGTGTAGTGTATGCAAACTGACAGCGGGCAAAGACACCTGCCGTCAGCCTGTTTTACGAACACCTACCCGACTCCGGGGTGAAACGATATCAATCCGCCGGGATTTGGAGCTTGAGGGATTTTCTCCCGATTGCGGCCTTCCTCCTCTAGCAGAGCCGGCGGATGTCCGCGCCCAGAGCGGCAAACTTCTCCTCGATGGCCTCGTAACCCCGGTCGATGTACTCCACCCCTGAGATGGTCGTCGTGCCCTTGGCCATGAGTGCGGCCACCACCAGCGCCGCGCCCGCCCGCAGATCGCTGGCGCAGACCGGGCAGCCGGAGAGCTCCTCCACCCCCTCCACCACGGCCACACGGCCATTGATGGAGATGTTTGCCCCCATGCGGGAGAGATAGGCCACATGCTTGTAACGGTCCTCAAAGATGTTCTCCACCACCACGCTCGTACCCTTGCAGCGGGTCAGCAGGGACATGATCGGCTGCTGCAGATCGGTGGGGAAGCCGGGATAGGGCAGAGTCTTGACGTTGACCGGTCTGGGGCGTTGGCGCTCGCTGCGCACCCGCATGAAAAACTCCCGCCCGTTGTCCCCCTCCAGCACGGAGATGCCCATCTCCATGAGCTTGGCCGTCACGGCCTCCAGATGGGTGGGGATGACGTTGCGGATGATGACGTCCCCGCCGGTGGCGGCGGCGGCGATCATATAGGTGCCCGCCTCAATCTGGTCGGGAATAATGGCGTAGGAGCAGCCCCGAAGTTTGTCGCGGCCCATGATGCGGATCACGTCCGTGCCCGCGCCCTTGATATTAGCCCCCATGCAGTTGAGGAAATTGGCCACGTCCACGACGTGGGGCTCCTTGGCGGCATTGGCGATAACCGTCTGGCCCGTGGCCCTGGCGGCGGCGATCATAATGTTGATGGTCGCGCCCACCGAGGCGAAATCCAGATAGACGTCCGCCCCCTTCAAACCGTCCGGGGCTTCCGCCCTGAGAACTCCCCCCTCGATGCACGTCTTTGCACCCAGGGCCTCCATGCCCTTGATGTGCAGGTCGATGGGCCGGTTCCCAATGTCGCAGCCGCCGGGCAGGGCGATCTCCGCCCGGCCGAAGCGCCCCAGCATAGCCCCCAACAGATAATAGGAGGCGCGCATGCAGGATACCAGCTCAAAATCCGCCTTGTGGTTGGTCATGCGGGAAGAGTCCACCGTCATGCGGTCCCCCTCCAGCGACACGTCCACGCCCATCTCGGAGAAAATATCCCGCAAGATGAGCACATCGTCGATCCTGGGCAGGTTTTCAATCACGCAGGCGCCGCCGCACAGCAGGGACGCAGGCAGGATGGCCACCGCGGCGTTCTTTGCGCCGCTGACCGTAACCGTACCCTCCAGCCTTCGTCCTCCGTTGATCTGCAATCTTTCCAAATCTACCTCCGCCGGTTTTTGCCGGCATTAAAGCATTTTTTTGCGCCACATATATACGGTGACGCCCACCGTAAGCACCACAGACAGGGCGATGACATACCAGAACCCAGCCACGCTGCCCTCCCAGGGGATACCGGTGTTCATCCCGAACAGGCTGAAGATCACCTGAGGGATGGAGAGGATGATCGTCACAGCAGCCAGCAGCTTCATGACGATGTTCAGGTTGTTGGAGATAACCGATGCGTAGGCGTCCATCGTGCCCGAGAGGATATCCCGGTAGATGGTACACATCTCTATGGCCTGCTTGTTCTCGACAATAACGTCCTCGAGCAGGTCCTCGTCGTCTGGATAACGGGTGATGGCGGTGGAGCGCAGGAGCTTTTCGAGCACCAGCTCGTTGCCTTTGAGGGAGGTGGAGAAGTACACCAGGGATTTCTCCAGCCGCAGCATCTGGATCAGTTCCCGGTTCTTCATGGACTTGTGCAGCTCATTTTCCACCACGCTGCTCGCCTTGTCGATCTGCTTGAGGTACTGCAGGAACTTGGAGGCGTTGCGGTACAGGAGCTGAAGCAGGAAGCGGGTCTTCTTCTTGGTGGAGAAGGTGCGCACCCGCCCGTTCATGAAATCCTCGATGATGGTGGTCTCCCGCAGGCATACGGTAATGATGCCCCGCTCACACAGCACAATACCCAGCGGCAGCGTGCTGTACATAAAAGACTTTTCCTCCGGCACGACAATAGGGATGTCGACAATGACCAGGGTGCCGCAGTCCTCCTGCTCCATGTGCGCGCTCTCCTCCTCGTCCAGCGCGGCTTTGACAAAATCCTCATCCACCCCGAAAAAGTCCATGGTCTCCCGAATCTCCTGGGGCGTGGGATCACAGAGGTTGGCCCAGCAGCCCTCTTCGAAGGCCTCGAGCCGCACGAGCTGTCCCTCGTGCTTGGTAAAAATATCAATCATAGGGAACACCGCTTTCCTGGCGCGGGAAAAACCCGCCCTTTTTATTGATGCGCGGTCTGCGGCCTGGCGCAAACCGCCGAGCGACTTCGTCCTATTCGCGGATCCGCATCCATGCCGCGCTCACCTCCCCACAGTAAATCAGGGCGCAAAGGCCCATAAGTATCTACTATTATATAATCGCGAAGTCAATCCTGCAACTGCTTTCGCTCTTTACCCCGAGAAGATGGCCGGGGTACGCCGTGGGGAGACTTTTTGTAAAAAGTCTCCCCACGAATCCCCCTCAAAAACTTTTATGCCGATATGCCAAAGGACCGGATAAATCCGGTCCTTTGGCGCAACGCAGGTCGGTTTGGACGGGGGAGGCCGCTCCATTGTCGCCGTGGGTACGCCGGGGGAGGCTTTTTGTAAAAAGTCTCCCCCCGAACCC
>JAHZEH010000252.1:1406-3758 GCA_019421925.1 Clostridia bacterium | reverse complement strand
ACACAAAGATGGGGGAGAAGAGGCACCACACCTTTGCCGATATCCAATTCGGACCTGAGCCCGACCCGCTGATGGAGCTCTTCGCCAAACGCCGTATGCGCCCCACCGTTCTGAGCGAATCCGCGGGGACCCAGGCCCTGGATGCCCTCGCTATGAAACAAGCCTACCAGGCCGCTCTCTCCCGCCTGGAGGTCTGAGAAAGGAAGGTTCTTCGTTGAGTATCTATGAAAAGCGCTGCCAGGCTCTGTACGCAAAAGGCGCGGGGCTGGGCTGCCGGGCGGTCCTGGTGCAGTCCATGCCCAACATGCGCTATTTCAGCGGTTTTACCGGGGACAGCGGCATGCTGATTCTGCAGGAGAACCGGCGCCTGCTGTTGACGGATCCCCGCTATACTGAGCAGGCCAAGCTCCAGGCGCCCGATTTTGAGCTGGCCCTCTTCTCCCGGGGCGATGAGTTTCAGCTGGCCGGGGAGTTCCTGGAGAGGAATACCCTGACCGGCTATGAGGAGGAGTTCGTCACGATGGCGGAATTCCGCAGGATGGAGGGCCTCGGGGTCCCGTTCTGTGAGATGAGCGCTCCTATGGCTCAGGAACGCGTGGTAAAATCCCAGGAGGAGATTCAATCCGTCCGTCAGGCCGCCCGTATTGCCGACCAGGCCTTTGAATATATCCTGGGAGAGCTGGCTGTGGGCCAGACGGAAAAAGAGCTGGCCCTTGCGCTCGAATTTTTCATGCGCTCCAATGGGGCGGACGACGTCTCCTTTGACGTGATCGTGGGCGCGGGGGCCAACGGCGCCATGCCCCACGCCATCCCCGGCGGGACCCGCCTCAAGAAGGGCGACCTGGTCGTCATGGACTTTGGCTGCAAGGTCAACGGATATTGTTCGGACATGACCCGGACTGTGGCGATGGGGGAACTTGCGCCAGAGTTAAAAAACATATATAATATATGTCTAAAGGCCCAACTGGCAGTTCTTGAGGCTATCCGGCCCGGCGCAGTTGCGAGGGAGGTGGACGGCGTCGCCCGTTCCATCATCTCCCAGGCCGGTTTTGGTGAGCAGTTTGGCCATGGCCTCGGCCACGGCGTGGGCCTGCAGATTCATGAGGCCCCCACACTCAATACCCGCAGTCTGGAGGTTCTCCGTCCCGGCATGCTCGTGACCGACGAGCCCGGCATTTATCTGGCGGGCAAAGGCGGCGTGCGCATTGAGGACCTGGTCCTCGTTACAGAGGAGGGCTGCGAACCTCTCTCCCGCTCTCCCAAAGAGCTCATCATCATAGACCGGTAAGGTTGTTTTTCAGCAAAGGATTCAATCGCTCCATATAAAAAGAAAACATTTAAATCGGAGGTATTCCATATGATCAGCGCAGGCGAATTTCGTAAAGGCATCACCATTGAAATCGACGGCAACGTCTGGGTCATCGTCGATTTCCAGCACGTCAAGCCCGGCAAGGGCGCGGCGTTTGTTCGCACCAAGATCAAAAATGTTATGACGGGCAACGTGCTCGAGCGCACCTTTAACCCCACGGAAAAATTCCCCCGTGCCCACGTGGAACGCAAGGAGATGCAGTATCTCTACAACGACGGCGAGCTGTACTATTTCATGGATACCGAGACCTATGAGCAGCTCCCCCTCAACCACGATATCGTAGAGGAAGCCATCAACTTCATCACCGAAAACATGAACGTCAACGTCGCTTTCTTCAAGGGACAGGCTTTCTCTGTGGATGCCCCCAACTTTGTCGAGCTGACCATCACCGAGACGGATCCCGGCTTCAAGGGCGACACCGCGACCGGCGCCATCAAGCCCGCTATCCTGGAGACAGGCTATAAGATCAATGTGCCCCTGTTCGTCAATCCCGGCGACAAAATTCGCGTGGATACCCGCACGGGCGAATACATGGAGCGCGTTTAGTCAACAATAGTACCGATTATAAAACGGGAGGAATACCATGGGCTATTTGAAAGAACAGGTATCCTATATCCGGGGCCTCGCGGAGGGTCTGGGCGTTGGCGAGGACACCAAGGAGGGCAAGGTTCTTGCGGCCATTATCACCCTGCTGGACGACATCACTGACAGCGTTGAAGAAACCGCGGAGAACATCGACGACCTGTGCGACTGCCTTGACAGCATGAGCGAGGATTTGGAGGACGTTGAAAACACCGTCTATCACTTGGACGATGAAGACGAGGGCGAGGACGAGGATGAGTTGGACGACTTTGTGGAGATCAAATGCCCCAACTGCCATAACACCATCTACTTTGACCCCGAACTGATCGACTCCGAGGACGATCTCTGCTGCCCCAGCTGCAACAACACCATCCTTTTTGCCGAGAAGGACGAGGACGAAG
>JAHZEH010000252.1:0-1396 GCA_019421925.1 Clostridia bacterium | reverse complement strand
AACTAAATCCATCCCGACCGCCAAGGCGCGCTCTTCCCCGGGAAGAGCGCGCCTTTTGCGTTTCCGCCAGAGTGCGCGGGACGTCTTTTTTGGGGAATTGAGGTTCTCCCTGAAAATCCCTGGAGAGAACGGATGGGGAGAAAATCCCCGGATTCTATCCGGCTGGAAGTGGAAGCCGGTTTGGGCAGTACGTAATCAAAGGAGTTCGTTGCTCCCCTGCCCCGGGGGATTGAGCAGATACCCGGGCGCGCTTTCCTGAGGGGGAGCGCTTTTTTGTATATTTGCAACAGGCCGTACATACAGTGATAGTGCGGAGGTGATAGGACATGGAATGCTGGAAGCAGGACCTGCTGGCGCTCTTTCCCCTGAGAATCCGGAGCGCCCTGGAGGGCCTGACCGGGCTGAAGGAGAGGAGCCTGCAGGAGATCCGCATCCGGGTCAACGGGCCGGTGCAGGCCATCGGCAGCGGTTGGGAGTGTTTCTTCCGGGATGGTATCCCCTGCTCCGCGGCAGAAGCGACTCTGTATGCCCAGATTAAGGACTGTCAGGACATTCTCGACGCCATCTCCTTCCACTCAATCTACGCTGTGGAGGAGGAGATGCGCCGGGGGTTTTTGACACTGCCCGGCGGTTATCGGGTGGGCTTCTCCGGCAAAGCCCTTCTGCGGGGCGGGACGCTGGAACGCATCACATCCGCCTCCTTCTTCAACTTCCGCATTGCGCGGGAAATGAGGGGATGCGCGGATTCCGTGCTGCCCTGGCTGCTGCGAAGCGGAAGGCTGTGCAGCACCCTTATCCTGTCCCCGCCCGGATGCGGCAAGACCACCATCCTGCGGGACCTCACCCGCAAGCTTTCCTCCGGGGAGGGATGCCAACCCTTCAAGGTGTGTGTGGCGGACGAGCGCTCAGAGATCGCGGGCTGTTACAACGGCGCGCCGCAACTGGCTCTGGGACCGCGGGCGGACGTGCTCGACGGCTGTCCCAAAGCGGAGGCCATTGAGATCATGCTGCGCAGTCTGTCCCCCCAGGTGATTGTGACCGATGAGATTGGGCGGGAAGCGGACCTGTACGCACTGCAAAACGCAGCGAATGCGGGCTCGGCATTGATCGCAACCGCCCATGCGTCCGGCGTTCAGGACATCCACCGGCGTCCTTTTTTGAGACAACTTCATGAAAACCGAATTTTTGAGCGGTATCTTGTCCTGTGCGGCCGCCCAAAACCGGGGGAAGTCGTGGGAATTTATGATGAGATGCTGCAGGAAGTGAAAGGCGGGTGACCATTTTGCGGGCGATTGTACTGCTGCTGCTGGGGAGCTGCTGCGCTGTACTGGGGTTTGGAAAGACGGAAAAAATCCGCTACCGCTGCACGCTTATTGAGAACCTCTCCCATGCCCTG
>JAHZEH010000025.1:9296-13872 GCA_019421925.1 Clostridia bacterium | reverse complement strand
TAATAGGTGAAGGTGTTGTTGCTGTGGAGCACTATGACATAGTTGCCGTTACCGCCGTAGTACTTGTTGGCATCCCCTCTGCCGTGGTCGGTCGCATAGAGAACGAGGCCCTCCTCCACGGCCAGGACGTCGGCCTGACCGGCGATATCGACGCAGCCCAAGCCGTGGAAACTGCCCCCTCGTATTTATCAAAGCCGTAAATCGTCCTGCAGTCCTTCAAAGGCCAAACCGGATCAAAACTGCTGGCTGAAGCCACAGGAGCCGGCTCCAGCAGGAACAGGGCAAGAAAAAGCATACAGAAACCGCGCGCCAGACGCTTCATAGATCATTCCCCTCCCATTGACGCAGAAAGCGGCTGGATAACATATCTCTGATGTTACCAAAATGGTATTTATGTGGCAACAGCGCCGGGGGATAACATTTGTAATATCCTATGAACGCAAATCGCTTTCCGCTGATTCCCTTCTTATCTGTCCAGCCGCTCTATCAGCCTGGGCAGGATTTCATACATATCCCCGCACAGGGGCAGATGGGCCAGGGAGAGGATCTGGGCGTTTTCGTCGCTGTTGATGGCCACGATGTACTTGGCCCCGCCAATCCCCGCCTGGAACTGGACCGAGCCGGAGACGCCGCAGGTGATGAGCAGATCCGGAGAGACCGCCTTGCCCGACAGGCCAATCTGGGCGTCGATGGGCATCCAGCCCTTTTCGACCAGAGCGCGGGAGGAGGCCAGCATCCCTCCCAGCTTCCGGGCGTATTCGGCAAACTGGGGGATGTCCTCCTTGGAGGCCACGCCCTTGCCGATGGCCAGCAGAACCCTTGCCCCTGTGATGTCCGCCGGAGCTCCCTCCCTGTGCTGCTCCAAGACCTGTGCCGGACAGGCCAGGGCCGCCTCCGGGGTGGGCCTGGGCAGGAGGGCGGGCAGAGCATCCCCCTGGGGCGCCACGGGCTGCATGACCTTGTGCCGGACGGTGACAAGCTGGGGGCGGCTGTGCCTGGTGACAATCTGGGCCATGATATTCCCCCCGAAAGCGGGGCGAACCTGCACCAAATTGCCCTCCCCGCCTATGAACAGGGAGGTGCAGTCTGCGGTCAGGCCGGTCTGGAAGCGGACGGCGGCCTGGGGGGCGAGCGCCCTTCCCTCCAGCGTGGCCCCGAAGAGGACGATGGAGGGGCGGAGAAACTGGATGCAGTCGATGATGGCGGCGGCATAGGCATCGCTGCGGAAGGCGTCGAAAGCCTCCCCCTCATAGTACAGCGCTTGGGTGATGCCGCAGCCGCGAAGGGCGGGGCCAGCCTGACTGCTGCCCGGGCCGACGGCCACTCCAAAGATGGGATCGCCGCTCTGGCGGGCCAGGTCATGGGCCAGACCGAGCATCTCCAGAGAGACGGGGTGCAGCTTGCCCTCCTCCAACTGGAGGTAAACCAGAATGCCGCGCCAGCCGGACAGATCAGTCCTGTTTTCACCCTCCTCCACCGTGATGGCAGAGACGGGACAGACTTCTACGCAGCTTCTGCACAGGCGGCATTCTGCGCCGGCAACGACCCTGCCCTCCTCCTCCCGCAGGGCGGAAAAGGGACAGCTCCCGATGCATGCACCGCAGTGGCAGCAGAGGTCGTGATTGATGGTCAGGCCGGTCATTTCTGCACCTCCTCAAGGAAGGGGATGAGGGCTTCCGCCAGCAGGGCGGCCAGCTCCTCCGGGCTGCCGCGGTGGACGGCCCCTCTGGACTGCCGCTCCGGCGGGAAAATACGCTCAACGCTGGTGGCCGAGCCCGGGAGGCCGTAGTGGTTGGGATCGGCGTCGGGCAAATCGGAGAGGGCCAGGCGGCGGTACTCCAATTTGGAGGCCTGGAGCTTGCGCTTGAGGGTGGGGGCCCGGGGGGTGAAAATATCCTTGTCCGCCGCCAGCACGCAGGGCAGGGGGCAGGTCACGACCTGCTCCCCGCCGGTCACGCTCTGACGGACGGTGACAGAACTTTCGCTTACGGCCTCGATGCCTTTCACCCAGCATAGGCAGGGGAGGCCCAGATGGGCGGCGATGGCGGGGCCCACCTGGGCGGTATCCCCGTCCGTGGTCTGCCTGCCGCACAGGATGAGGTCAAAGCCCCCCAGGGCACGGAGGGCCTGGGAGAGGGCATAGGAGGTGGCCAGCACGTCCGCGCCCGCAAAAGCTCTGCCCGAGAGAAGGCAGCCCTCGTCCGCGCCCATGGCGCAGGCCTCCTGAAGAACCTTGAGAGCGGTCTCCGGACCCATGGTCAGGGCGGTGACGGAGCCGCCCGTCCCCTCCTTCAGGCGCAGGGCGGCCTCGATGGCAAACACGTCGTAGGGATTGAGCCGCGCGGCGGCGCTGTCCCGCAGGAGCACGCCCTTCTCAGGATCCATTTTGGCGTCCTGTGTGGCGGGCACCTGTTTGATGCATACGGCAATTTTCAAAAGGAGGGCCTCCTTTCGGTTTTCATTATATGAGGTTGCCGGGGCAGAGCAGGCCGCGGGGGTCGAAATAGGCCTTGATGGCGGCCATAAGGGCTTTCTGCTCCTGGGGCAGGTTCTGCTCGAGCAGGTTTCTCTTGAGCTTGCCCACCCCGTTTTCGGCGGCCAGGCATCCCCCCATGGAGGCGCACGCCCCGGCCCAGGACGAGAGCAGGGCCAGCCCCTGCTTGTACTGGGCCTCATCCCTGGGGATCAGGTTGACGTGGAGGTGGTTTTCAGCGATATGGCCGAAGTACACTCCCCGCAGGCCGCTCTTTTGGATGCCCTCCCGATACAGGGCGATCAGTTCCTCCCGCCTGTCCAGGGGGGCGGAGAAGTCGGCCGCCAGTTTGGTGACGGAGTCCTCCTTCTGCCGCACCTCGTCGATGGCGGCGTTGATCCCCTCGGGTACGGCATGGCGCAGGAGACGGAATTTCTCGATCTCCGCCGGGCTGTCCGCGGCCCAGGTGCCCTCCTCCTCCCCGCCGCACTCGGCGAAGGCGTCCAGAAGGCTCATGAGGGCCTCCTCCATCTCCTCCTCCCCGCTGGCGCAGAGCTCGGCCAGGACGGCCCCCCTGCATCCCGCCGGGAACTCCGGGATGGCCTGCAGGCGGGTCTGCTTGGCGCGCAGACTGGCGGCGGTTTCCAGGGCTGCCTCCCCCAGAAACTCCAGCGAGCACAGAGCGGGGCCGGACCACCCGGCGGCCAGCTCCTGTACGCTTCGGGCAAAGGCGAGGGCGTCCTCCTCCCCGGGGAGGAAGAATACCACGCCCCACTGTGTGGCGGGCCGGGGCAGAAGGCGCAGGGTCAGGGAGAGGACGACCCCCAGCGTACCCTCGCTGCCCGCGAACAGGTCGATCAGGTCGCTGCCCTTCCGGGGCTGGAGGGCGGAGCACAGAGGGGCGCTCTCCGGCAGATTGAGGGAGAGGGCGCCGTCCGGGAGGGGGCAGCCGCTCTCATCAAAGACATATTGTCCCCGCTCAATGGTCCACACCCGGCCGTCGGCCAGGGCTATGGTGACGGCCTGGACATAGTCCGCCGTACAGCCGTAGCGGTAGGCGCAGATGCCGCGGGCGTTGGCCGCAAACATGCCCCCCAGGGTGGCGGTGCTCTCCGTGGGGTCGGGAGGGAAAAACTGGGGCGGCGCTTTGGCGAGGGCGGCAAGGGCCTCCCTGGAGGTGCCGTCCCAGGAGGAGGCGTCAAACCGCTTTGAGGCCAGAGCCTCGTCCAGGTCACACAGCAGAACCCCCGGCTCCACCGTGACGAAGAAAGCGCCGTCCCTGACGGACAGGCCGGTGATGCGGTTCATGGACGAGAGGTTGAGGATGCGCCCCCCCTGGGGCACAGCTCCGCCCACGATGCCCGTGCGGGCGCCCTGGACGGTGAAGGGGGACTCGGTTTTCAGAAAGTCCAGAACCTCTTGTGCAGATTTTGCCTGGAGTATGCTCTCGGCGTAGCCTGTCAGGCGGGACTCATCCCGTAGATATTCCTCGTATCGTTTTTCCAATTGGGCCATGGCTCAGTTCTTCCTTTCTCGGGCCAGCACATCCCGAAGGGCTCTGGCGAATTCCATACAGTCCCCTACAATGCCTATGTCACAGGCGCGAAAAATAGCGGCGGAGGGGTCGGTGTTGACGGCGATCAGGGTCTTGCTGCCCGTCACTCCGCCCAGGAAGGCCGAGGCCCCTGAGGCCCCCAGTACCAGGCAGAGCTCCGGCTTGACCAGCACCCCCGAGATGCCGATATGGGCGCTGTGTTCCCCCCAGCCGTCCACGGCGGCGGGGCGGGTGAGGCCAAGCATGCCGTGGAGCTCCCCGGCCAGCTCGGCCAGCTCCTCCATATTGGCTCTGCTCCCCACGCCCCGGCCGCCCGCCACGATCAGGGGGGCGGTGGTCAGATCGTTCACGGCCTCGGCGGGCTGGATGTGGATCTCCCCGTGCCAGGATTCCTCCCCCTGCATGCAGGCCACGGGGCGCAGGGCGGCCCTGGGCTCGCGGAGGAGGGGAAGGGGTTCGAAACTCCCTCTGGCCAGCGTCAGCACGGCGGGGAGAGGGAGGGAGAAGGCGCCCTGAAGATTGCGGTTATAGGCGCCCCGGACAATGCG
>JAHZEH010000025.1:7655-9286 GCA_019421925.1 Clostridia bacterium | reverse complement strand
ATTCCCCGCCTTCCAGGGCGAGGGCGCTCACGCCGCTCTGACAGGGCCAATTCAGGCGGGCGGCCAGCCTGGGCGCCAGCTCCCCGCCTGAGATATCCGGCCCGAAGAGGACAAGGCCGGGCTTTTCCTCCTTCAGAAGGGCCTGGAGGATGGGCAGGGTGCTCTCGGCACAGTAGGGGGTGGATGTGTCCGCGAACAGCAGCTCATCGCAGTCCGCCCGGATGAGCTCCTCACGCTGGGAGCCGGGGTCGCCCAGCAGGACAGCCTGCACTTCCGCATCCGGCAGGGCATTTGCGGCCCGGAGCAGGACGCCCAGACGGGCGGACGCGCTGCCCGCGGCGGTGAGTATGAGGGAAACTTTCATGCCTTCGCCTCCTTCAGAAAGTCCGCAAAGTATTCGTCATAGAGGGCGCGCGCCTTTTCCGCCATGTCCTCTCCCTCGAGGAAGCGGCAGGCGCGGGCGTTGTCCTCCCGGTGCAGGTCGAGCAGGCGGGCAGGGTTTCTGGCGCCGCTGTTCCAGGCGTACTGCTCGGGCGACCTGCCCTTGACGGCCATCTTTTCCCGCAGGGTGGGCATGCGCAGATAGGCTTTTTTGGCGTTGCCCACAGCGTATACGGCGGGGACATAAACCTTCTGGGTGCAGATTCCTCCGTCCACATCGTGCTGCACGAGAACCCCATCCGGGCCGGCATGCAGGTCGGTTACCTCCGTTAAACAGGGGAGGGAGAGGGATTCGCACAGGAGCAGAGGGACCTGTCCGCTGTCCCCCGGCCCCGCCTCCCGGCCGGTGAGGATGAGGTCGAAGGGCCCCTTCTCCCTGGCGTAGCGCGCCAGGAGCGCGGCAGTGGAACCGGGAGAGAAGCGCAAAGCCTCCTCCGTCTCAACGACGGCGATCTGATTGTAGCGCAGGGCGAAGAGGGTTTTATAGGTAGGGTCGGCGTAACCGGGGTTGACGGTCAGGGCGGTAAGCTCGCTCTCCTCCCCCAGGGCCTGATACTCCTCCCTCAGACAGAGCGCCATCTCCAGGGCGGATTCGTCGAAGCAGTTGAGCATCCGCTTGGTATAGCTGGTATCCACCTCGCCCGTACCGATGTCCTGCCAGTCCGCGGGCAGAACATCGTCGAAATTGTTGACGATTTTGAAGCAGACGAGAATCCTTTTCATAGGCAGTACCTCCGGTTTTGGGAAGGATATATTATGTTTTTCCGTACTTTATGGGGCGCTAAAAGGGATTCTGATGGCAGGAAAAGAGGGGGAGAGCCGGTCTGCTGTCCTGGTGGGAATCCCTTTGATTCCTAAATAAATGATCTTATTAAACCTAACATATTGCGAAGAAACTGTCAAGAAGGACATATGAAGTGAAAAAAATCTCCAAATAAAATGAAAAATGTATTGACAACTGTGGGGGATGCGTTTACTATAATGTTAAACATTGTTTTTGTGTGCCGTAAAGTATGGTAAAAAATACTTATATACTCCTTCCCCTGTCCGGAATTTCAATCCATAGCTTTCTATTTTTTTTAACAGCATAGTACTTTTTAAATTACTTTTGCAGCAAATACGCAGGCGCTGCCTGCTGAGGCGACCCACTTCAATAAACTAAACGATTGAGGGTGAAAAGATGTTGGAAC
>JAHZEH010000025.1:0-7645 GCA_019421925.1 Clostridia bacterium | reverse complement strand
GCGGAGACCTTCCCGGGTGAACCGGTGACGGCAACCGCGGATGAGCGCAACATTGTGACGCTCACCGGCGAGTGCTCCACCTGGCAGACCGTCATCAACGTCGGCCATGCGGTGGCCCATGTGGAGGGCGTCCGCAACGTCGTCTGCGAAATGACCGCCAAGGGTGTGACCATCCCCCACAAGGACTATACCCCCTATGTTCAGGCCGGCCAGGCCAGGGGTGTTGTGGACGAGGCGGACGTTGTGGTTGTCGGCGCGGGAATCACGGGCTGCGGCATCGCCCGGGAACTGTGTAAGTATGATCTCAGGATCATCGTGGTGGACATGGGCGACGACGTGGCCACAGGCTGCAGCAAGTCCAACAACGGCTGTATCCATCACGGCATGGACTGCAAGTCGGGAACGCTCAAAGCTGAACTCAATGTAAAAGGAAACAAGCGCTACACTGACTGGGCAAACGAGCTGAACTTCCGCCTGGACCGCTTTGGCTATATTGAGGTGGTCTCGGAGGCCAAGGACCTGCCCAAACTCTATGAGCGCTTTGAACAGGGACTGCGCAACGGCGTTCCGGAGATGAAGATCGTCGGCAGAGAGGAGGCCTACCGGATCGAACCCGCCATTGAGAAGGAGGGGGTTGAGGTGCTGGCCGCCCTGTCCCTGCCCACGCACGGCGAGGTCGAGCCCTACCGGGTGTGTGTGGCGCTGGCGGAGAACGCGGCGGTCAACGGCGTGAAGTTCCGCTTCAACTGCACTGTGGGCGACGTTCTGGTGGAGAACGGGGCCGTGACCGGCGTCGTCACCAACCAGGGCATCATCAAAACCCGCTATGTGGTGGACGCCGCCGGCATCTATGCCGACGAGATCGCCGCCATGGCGGGCGACAAGATGTACACCATGCACAACCGCAGGGGTACCATCGCCATCTTTGACAACGCAGTCAAGCCCACCTATAAAGCGGGCTATCATAACTACTCCAAGGTAGTTAAAAAAGGTAAGGACGTGGAATCCAAGGGGGGCGGCATGCACCCCACCGTCGACCACAACATCCTCCTGGGGCCCTCTGCCTATGAGATTCCCGACAAGGAGGATGTGGAGACCACCCAGAAGGATATGGACTATATCCGCCCCCTGCTGCAGGATCCCCATGCTACCTGGGGCGATGTCATTAAGATATTTGCCGGCGCCCGCCCCGCCGATTTCAAGGAGGACTTCACCGTGGCGCTCTCCGAGAAAACCAAGGGCTTTGTGCCTGCGGGCTGCGCCCAGTCCCCCGGCGTGGCCTCTGCCCCGGCGGTGGCCGACCTGGTGGTGGAGCTTGTGACCGAAGACATGAAGAAGGATGGCAGGGAGGCGGCCCTCCGGCCCGACTACAATCCCATCCGGGAGCAGAAGCCGGAATTCCGCTATCTCTCCCGGGAGGAGCAGGATAAACTCATCCAGAAAGATCCCCGCTACGGGCGCATCATCTGCCGCTGTGAGCAGATCACTGAGGGCGAGATTCTTGACGCCATCCGCTCCCCTGTGGTACCCACGTCGGTGGACGCCATCAAGCGCCGGACCCGCGCGGGCATGGGACGGTGCCAGGGCGGCTTCTGCCAGCCCCGTGTGCTGGAGATTCTCGCCCGGGAGCTGGGCAAGGACTGGGTGGACATCACCCTCAAAGGCGAGAAGTCCAATATCCTCAGGGAAGCAAACCGCCGTGAAGCGGGAGAGGGGGCTGTGAAATGAGAGAATTCAAGGTTGACGTAGCGGTCATAGGCGGCGGCCCCGCCGGTCTCGCGGCGGCCCTTCAGGCCAAGCGGGAGGGGGCTGAAAAGGTTCTCATCCTGGAGAGGGATCAGGAACTGGGCGGTATTCTGCAGCAGTGCATCCACGACGGTTTCGGCCTGCACCGCTTTGGCCAGCGTCTCTCAGGGACTCAGTACGCCCAGAATTTCATTGATGAACTCCCGCAGACGGATATCGAAGTCAAACTGGATACCATGGTCATCGAGCTCACGGCGGACAAGACGATCTATGCCTGCAACCCCCAGGACGGCATGATGAAGATCGAGTGCGGCGCTGTGATCCTGGCGATGGGCTGCCGGGAGAGGACGGCCAGCCAGGTGCTCATCTACGGTTTCCGCCCGGCGGGCGTCCTGACCGCGGGCAGCGTCCAGCGCTATATCAACATGGAGGGTTACCTCCCGGGCAAGACCGCCGTCATATTGGGCAGCGGCGATATCGGACTGATCATGGCCCGCCGCATGACCCTCGAGGGCATTGAGGTCAAGGGGGTCTACGAGGTCATGGAGAACCCCGGCGGCCTGACCCGCAACATCGTCCAGTGCCTGGACGACTACAACATCCCCATGCATCTGGCCACCACAGTGACGCGTATCCACGGCAAACAGCACATCGAGGGTGTGACTGTGGCCAAGGTCGACGAGAACAAGCGGCCCATCGAGGGCACTGAGGAATACATCCCCTGCGACCTGCTGGTTCTGGCCGTGGGCCTCATCCCCGAGAACGAGCTCTCCCGCATGGCGGGGGTGGAAATGGACAAAAAGACCCGCGGCCCGGTGCTGGACAACAATTTCATGACCAGCATCCCCGGCATCTTTGCCTGCGGCAACGTGGCTGTGGTGTTTGACCTGGTGGACTATGTGTCCGCCTCCGGCGAGATTGCCGCCAAGGGTGCAGCCAAGTATCTGCGGGGCGAGCTGGCAGGGCCCGTACAGTACCGTCAGGTCCGGGCGGGTGAGGGCGTGAACTTTGCCGTGCCCCAGCGGGTGCGCGCAGGCGAACAGGGGAAGGCCTCCTTCTACCTGCGTGTCAGGCAGCCGATGAAGAAGGTGCGCCTGTCCTGCGAGGAGGGCGAAAAGGAGATCTATCAGGAACGGCTCACCCACGCCGTGCCCCCCGAGATGCTGGCCTTCAGCGCGGACATCTCCGGCGCGGACGACATTACCATTCATGTCAGGGAGGTGTGATGAAATGGCGGAATTCACCTGTATTGTATGCCCCAACAGCTGCCGCATCACCGTGACACAGCAGGAGGGCGGCCTCGCCATCGAGGGCAATAAGTGCAAACGGGGCGAGGAGTTTGCCCGCAACGAGTTTACCTGCCCGATGCGCATGCTCACCAGCACCGTCAAGATTGAGGGGGCGAGGACGCCCCGCATCCCGGTCGCCACAACCAGGGAGGTGCCCAAGGAGAAGCTCGGCGACTGCCTGGCGGCTCTCTATGCCCTGCAGGCCCAGGCGCCCGTGTCCTGCGGCGACGTGCTGATCAAGGATTTGTGTGGAACGGGGGCGGACGTTATCGCCACCCGCACCATGAGGCGGTTGGGTTAAAGAGGGTTTACGCCCGGAGGTTTCCCGCTGCAATGCCGGTTTGAAATGTCATAATACCTGTGTTACTATGGAACATAGGTTGAAAATTACCAATGATATTTATCCGGTTGCGTAGGAGGAACCATGCAGAACAACTCGACCATGTTTTATCAGAAAAATGGATTGGTCGTCATCATGCTCTCCAGGGATTTGGTATGCCTCTCCCCCGAGGACAGGATGACCCCCATTGCCGAATATGAAAAGCGTTTCGGCTTTTCCCGTTGGACCATCCAGACTGCCATCCGCTTCCTGTTGGACAACGAGTGCATGGAGCTGGAGAAGCGGGGCCCAAAGGGCACCTTTATCGCCAAGCTGGACTATGAGAAGCTGTGGGGCTATACGGGCTGGAACCCCCTGCTGGGGGTGCTGCCCGTGCCGACCAGCAAGACCCACAACGCCCTTCTCACCGGCCTGAGCAAGTCCCTGCGCAAGCAGCACGTCCCCTTCAACTTCTCCTTCCAGACGCCCGTGAGCAGCCGACTGGAGTCGCTGAACAACCAGCGCTGCCACTTCGTCATGACCTCCAAGCTGGCCATGCGGGTGGTGCAGGAGAAATATCCTGAGCTGGAGACGGCGGCCGAGCTGGGCGGGTGCCTGTATTCCAAGCCCTACCGGCTCTACTACCACAGCGACTATTTCCGGGGCGTGGAGGATGGCATGAGCGTCG
Source organism: Clostridia bacterium (assembly GCA_019421925.1). Taxonomy (GTDB): domain Bacteria; phylum Bacillota; class Clostridia; order Christensenellales; family CALWSW01; genus JAHZEH01. Next base: position 3,603 of record JAHZEH010000025.1, on the reverse strand, counting down.
CCGTCAACGACCGCTCCATCGAGCAGAGCTTTATGACCGACCAGGTCTGCCTGGGCAAAAAGGTGAAAAAGGTGTATCTGCCCTACCATGAATCCATCAGCCTCTTCCAGCGTAAAAAAGTGGATTTTTTGCTCCAGCGCGCCGACGCTGACGATTATGTCGGCATGCAGGACCGCAGCTACAGCCTCTCCCATCTGGGCTTTGACCAGGAGATCATGACGCCCGTCATCGCGGTTCACCGGCAGAATTACGGCATTGAAAAGCTCATCAAGCGCAACATCGACGCCGTGGAGATTGCCGAGATTCAGCAGAAGGTGCTCTCAGGCGCGATGGATCCGGCCTACTATTGATGGGCTCAACGCACGGGAACCGGTAATTTGTTGCACTTCTGCGCTGGGCGGCGCATCACAATACTTATGGAATCAAACACAAGGAGGAATCCAAATGGCTAACAAAGAACAGGTTGTTCAGGATTTTATTGCGATTCTTGGTCAGGAAAAAGTGATCTCTGACAGGGACGCCATCATCGCGGCGGACGCCATCCTCGTGCGCAACTATGAGAAGGCCTTTAACTACGTGCCTGAGCATGTCGCCATGTGCACGGTCAAAGTCGCGTCCACGGAGGACGTTGTCGCCGTCATGCAGTACTGCAACAAGCACGGCATCCATGTCATCGCCCGCACTGGCGCCAGCTCCAGCGAGGATCAGCTCCTCGTAACCGACGACAACACCATTTTCGTCGACGGCGCCCCCATGAATCAGATCGTCAAGATCGATCCTGTCAACATGGTCGCCACCGCCCAGTGCGGCGTGCCGCTGGCCGTTCTGGAGGCCAAGGTCAATGAGCTCGGTCTGACCACCGGCCACTGCCCCCAGTCCCAGCCCATGGCCTATATGGGCGGCCTGGTTGCCACCCGCTCTATCGGCCAGTTCTCCACCTATTACGGCGGCATTGAGGACCTGGTGTGCGGCATGGAGGTCGTCCTGCCGGACGGCGACGTGACCCGTATCCGCCCCGTTCCCCGCAGGGCTGCCGGTCCCGACCTGCGCCACCTCTTCATCGGCGGCGAGGGCATCATGGGCTTCATGACCGAAGTCACCGTCAAGCTCTTCACCTACTATCCCGACGAGATGTGGAAGGGCGGCTATATCGTCAAGAACTTCCATGTGGGTCTCGACGTCGTGCGCGAAATCATGGTCAAGGGGTATAAGCCCTCTGTTGTCCGCCTCTATGACAAGCCGGATGTGGATCACAACTACGGCAGCGTGCAGCTGAAGGACGAGGAAGCCTTCATGTTCTTCTCCGTTGAGGGCCCGGGCGAGATCACCAAGGCCCACGGCGAAGCCATCCACCGCATCGCGATGGAGCACGGCGCGGAGTACATTGGCACCAAGGCGGTGGACCACTGGTTCCTCACCCGCAACAACCTGTGCAACGTCATCGGCACCAAGGCTCAGCACGAGCAGTTTGCCCAGACCCATATCTACTATGCCACAGTGGAAATCTGCGCCGACTGGTCCGATATCAACAAGATTTATGACGACGTGATGGCTGAGCTGCCCGAGAAGCTGCCCAACCTGACCATGCTGGGCGGCCACGTATCCCACAGCTATATGAACGGCACCAATATCTACTTCGTCTACAACATCCGCATCGACAATCCGGAGACCGCTTCCGCCGAGCAGTATGCCGTCGTGGACGCCATCTGCGATGTGGTCCTGCGCTACCAGTCCGGCACCGTTGCCCACCACCACGGCATCGGCAAGGTTCGCTCCAAGCGCATCAAGGAAGAGCTGGGCTCCTCCTATGAGCTGCTCACCAGGATGCATGACGCCCTCGATCCCAACGGCATCATGAACCCCGGCTGCTTGATTCCCCTCGACTGATTGCCATCAGATTCTCTCTCAACAGCAAGGGCCCGAAGAATTTCTTCGGGCCCTTGCCCGCGTTTTGGCGGAATACTGAACGTATTATGCTCGGGTTCGTAGTCTCCGCACAGGTTCCCGGGGGGCGGAGACATGGGAACGAAATCCTAAAGCTGTCGGGGCTGTACGTCCTGATATTACACCTGGATAAGATAAGGAGTTTTGACAGGGGGTTGTCCGCAGCCGCAGCGAAGCCGCCAAACCAGAAAAAGATAGGGGAACTTTCGTCCCTCCTGATACCCCCTGGAGGGTTTGGTGATAGCCATAGAGGCCCGAAGCGTCCGCTTCGGGCCTCTATGTTGCAGAACGGGTGCAATGGGACAGGGGCTCAGGCATCCCCAGAACAATCGTCAAAGTATTCCTCGCAGGTGACCTGCAGGGATTTGTCCACGGTGATCTGGTAGGTTGCCACCTTGGCGGCCTCATCCTTCTCCCAGGGGCGGGCGTAACGGAAGGTCAGCGCGACCGTCCCAGCCTTCAAACCCCGGAATTGGAAACTGTGTACGCCGCCGGCGCCCACAGTTTCCCCCTCCACCTCGGCTGCCATATACTCGTTTTTAGTCTCCTCCACAATGCCCTCCCGGCTCACGGTATAAGTCCACTCATAGCCGGTGGTGGGATTGGACTCGAGGTCGATGGCGGCGGTGTAGGGGTCGATGGATTGGGTGTTGATCCGGACCTGGGCGTCCTCAGACAGGTCAGCGGCGTCCACCTCCAGGAAGAACAGCCATTCAGCCATGTCGTCCGTTCCAATTTCAGGCAGGGCGCGGGTCACGTCCACGTTCCACACGCCATCCGCGTCCGTCCAGGCCCGCCTGACTGCAAAGCGCACCGAGCCGGACCCGGCGTACTGGCTGAACACGATCAGCGCCCTGCCGCTTTGGAAGTACTCAGCGTCATAGGTTTTGATGAGCTTGCGGGCCTCGTCGAAGTTGGCGACCGTGGGGTCGCCGTCCAGGGGTTCCAGGGCCTCCAGCTCCTCCAGGGAACGGATGACGGCGGGCTCCAGAAGCTCATAGTCGTTCCAGCCGTCCGCCCGGACAACATGGGCGGTATAGCCCACATTGCCGATGGCCCCGCTCTCCACATCCTCGGGGAGATCGCCCTCCTCCAGCAGGACGGCATACTTCTCATAGACCCAGCCGGAGGAGCCGTCCTCCAGCAGCACGCGCATCCACGAGCCGTCCGAGCCCATGTATCGCGCCTCATCGCCCTTCTTCAGGCTGCCGATTTGAGTGGACCTGGAGGAGGGCTCTTTGCGGACCCGCAGGGAAGATGCGGTCACGGAGACATACAGGGCGGGGCCGCTGTCCGCCAGGGCGGCCGAGGGCAGGACGGCTGCTGCGGCCAGGGTGAGCGCCAGCAGGAATGCTTTGGTTTTCATAGTCTAATCCCCCTTTAAATGTATGGTTCACAGAGTCTGCATGGAATTTCCAATCTCATTAGATAAGACGACGGAGAGGGGGCGACTGTTGCACTGGGGCGGCGGATTTATGAAAAGGCGGCGTCAATTTCCTGTTTGGCCCTCTCCAGGATGCCGGATACGTCGGCCCCGATGATATCCAGGTTCTCCGCCCCGAAGAATTGAACCTCAGGGATGCCATAGAACGTTGAAGCCAGGGCCCTGACATAGCCGAAGCCGAGATTTGTTCCGTGCACCGGCCCGCCCGCGGTTGC
>JAHZEH010000251.1 GCA_019421925.1 Clostridia bacterium | reverse complement strand
GCTTTTATGCGCCCGCTCCTTTTTTCGCTCCCCTCAAAAAAAGATAACTTCCAGTTGATTGTCAACCCCCAATGGCTTGGCAGGGACAGGGACCTGCCTTTGGCAGACGTCTGAATCGCCGCGGAGAACCTCCCGTTCTATGCCTGTAACAGCACGCCTTTGGAGGACGCCTTGGAGGGCTGCGGCCTGGAGATGGAGGTCCGCGGATTGTTCGGCAATGCTGTCGAGGCCGCGCTGCGCAACAGCGCCTCCGGCAGTGATAAAGAAAAAAGTAAGAGCAGTACGATAAGCTGAGAGAATGCAGGCCCTATATGGTCTTTACCGGGAGCGACCGCTCTGCCCGGCAATTCCCTCTGCTGCAGGGCGATCTGTAATCTGGAAAAAGACCCGCTGCAGATTTTATGACAATAAAACAGGATTGACCTATGTATGCGTTCCATATAGAATTAAGAAAAGCTCCTGGGAAATACAGCGTTTGAACGTTCATTTTACGCGGCTTACCGGTCGCGTTTGCCTCCCCCCTTATATTCGACTGTACACGACAAGGAGGACAACAAGATGGCACGTATTCTGATGGTTGGCAGCGCAATGATGGACCTCATCCTCCGCTGCGAACGGGCCCCCCAGCCCAGCGAGAGCGTTCTTGGGCATGACTACCGCAACGCCCCGGGCGGCAAGGGCAGCAACGCCGCAGTGGCCGCCGCCAGGGCGGGCGCCTCAGTCTCCGCCTATGCCACGCTGGGCAATGACGGCAACGGCCAGTATCTATTGGACTGCTGGAAAAAGGAGAACGTAGACACCGCTTATGTCGCCCTCAAAGACGGGGCAAACACCGGCTTTGTGGCCATCACCCTGGAGGACAGCGGCCAAAACCGCCTCATCATCTTCCGGGGAGCCAACATGGACACCGTCCCCGACAGGCTGGAAGCAGCCTTTGAGGAAGGTTTCGACGCAGTGCTTATGCAGCTCGAAATCCCCCTGGAGACCAATATCCGCGCCATTGAACTGGCCAACCGGAAGGGCGCCGTCACCGTCCTGGACGCCGGCCCCGCCCAGAACTGCCCCCTGGAGCAGCTCCCGCCCGTGACCATCCTCTCCCCCAATGAGACCGAGACGCAGGCGCTCGTGGGCATCTATCCCGCCGACGAAGCCACCTGCCTGGAGGCCTCCAAGGCCCTGATGGAGCGCAACAAATGCAAATACGTCGTCCTCAAGCTGGGCGAGAGGGGATCCTATGTCTACGGCGAGGGTCTGGCCCAGCTGGTGGGCTCCTACAAGGTCAACACCGTCGACCCCACGGCTGCGGGCGTTCTGGCCAAGGCCTATGTGGATATGGACGGCGACATCCTGTCCGCCATCAAATATGCAAGCGCTGCGGGCGCCCTGACCTGCACCCGGATGGGCGCACAGCCCTCCCTGCCCACAAAGGAGGAGATTGAGGCCCTCCGCGCAGCCCAGCCCATCTAAACCCGTCTGGACCCAGAGAGCAAAAACCCCCGCAAGCGTAAACTTGCGGGGGTTTTCCATCTGATGATTAAAAATTTTCTGAAGGCGCCGCACCCGGACAGCCCTAAAAAAGGGAACGGCGGCGTCTGCGCGGAGGTCCCCAGGAGGGAGCCGCGGGGAACCGGGCGAAAAGCCCCGCATCCATTGGATACGGGGCCTTTCGCCGTCAATCTGTCCGCTCTGTCAGGAGCCCGTCGCACCAGATGCCCACCTGCTGCTCCACACTCTGGCCCTCCGGCAAAATCCGGCCGTATACGCACTTATTAAAGCTATAGCCCCGCAGGAGGATCATGAACATATCCGAGAGCTCCTGGGGAGAGAGATCCCTGCGCACCTGGCCGCTATCCTGTCCCTTGGCAAACAGCTCGTCCAATATGGCATACATCGGCCGCTCCCGGGTCATGGCGGCCTGATCGGTCCCATTCAGACGGGCTTTGAGGATCTGCCGGGCCACAGAAAGGCTTCTCCCATAGGAAAGATAGACCTGCGCAAAGCGCAGCAGGTTTTCCCTGACGCTCCGGGAAGTGAGGGCGGGGCGGACGGAAGTGGTAAAGTAGTCGTCCATCTGGAGATACCGGTCGCTGAAGATATCCTCCTTGCTCCGGTAGTATTTGTAAAAGGTTCCTACCGCGATGTTGGCCCGGTCGCAGATATCCTTGACTGTGAGCTTGTCAAAATCCTTCTCCTGAAGAACCTCCTCAATTGCTGAACGGATGGCGGCCAGAGTCCTCTGGGATTGCAGCTGTTTTTGGGTGACGCGCTTTTCCATGGGGCATTCATCGCTTTCCTGTAGATTCGAATCCATTATACTGTAGCATCCCCCCCAATGCAAACACAAACCGCATGCCCCGGTTTGGGCATGCGGTCTGCGAACCATTCTCAAAATTCCTGCGCTATATTATTCGGCTGCCGTCCTCCCGGCAATACGCCCGAAGGTGATCGCATCCGCGATGGCGTTCCCGCCCAGGCGGTTGGAACCATGGATCCCTCCGGTGACCTCGCCCGCGGCAAAGAGCCCGGGGATAATCTCACCCTGCGTATTCATCACATGGGTCTGCGGGTCGATCTCGATGCCGCCCATTGTATGGTGCACCGTGGGAACCCTGGGGCAGGCGTAGTAGGGGGCCTTGTCAATCTTATTGGTAAAGGTCTTTTTCCCAAACACCTCGTCCTTCTGGGCGTCCACGCAGGCATTGTAGGCGTCAATCGTCTCCTGGAGTGCCGCAGGGTCAATGCCGATCTGCTTGGCAAGGTCCTCAATGGTTTCACCCGCAAACACCGTGCCCTGCTTCACCATGTCCCCAATCGTGACGTCAAAGTTCGTATTGCTGTCCAAAGAGGGATAGGAGTCGCCGTCGTCAATGATATACATATAGGCGTTGGTCTGCTCCAGCAGCGCCCGGCTCATCACGTCCCTGCGCTCATCCTCCGCCACAAAGCGCTTGCCCTCCAGGTTCACAAAGATGAAATCCGAGGGGACCGCGCCGATCTTGCCCTTCAGGCTGCCCGTGGCCGGATCGCCCAGGGGCAGGAGCTGGATGTCCTCCATATTGATGAGGCTCGCCCCCGCCGCTTGGGCCATATAGATGCCGTCGCCCGTGATAGCCGGGCTGTTGGTGCTGGGGATATTCCCATCGAGGGTAGGCCAGAGCGTGTTGACCTCCTGCCGCAGTTCCACATTGGCGGCGAATCCGCCGCTGGCAATGATAACGCCCTTGCCCGCGGTAAGGAGCAGCGTATCGCCGTTGGCGCACTCCGCCTTGACGCCGCTCACCCTTCCGTCCTCCATCACCAGTTCTGTCCCCCTGGCCTCGAGGATGATCTCCGCCCCGTTTTTCTGCGCGTCGGCGGCCAGGCCGTTGATATAGCCCGTGCCCAGGGGCTCCACAGCCGTGTGGCCCCTGTCGTACAGGCCGCCGGTGATGGTCTGCACTTTATCTGTGAACTCCATGCCCTTGTCCTCCAGCCAGTGGAGGGAATCCAGGGCGTTTTCGCACAGAGTACGGATCATCTCGGGCTTGCCCTTATAATCGCCGCCGTTATAGGTCTGGAGCATGTGGAAGGACGGGCTGTCAAACAGCGTCTCCCCATCCGCTCCGGCCAGATGGGCCTCCAGCTCCTGGGAGACGGTCTGCTGCAGGTCCTTCTCAAACTCGTCCTTGGGTTCCTTTTCCAGAAGAGCCTTCACTTTGCTCAGGGACGCTTCGTCCATCGGGCGGCTCTTCTGCCGCTCCGGGTCCGCCGCGTTATAGCCGCCGCCGGAGAT
>JAHZEH010000250.1:405-3791 GCA_019421925.1 Clostridia bacterium | reverse complement strand
ATGGCTCTGCCCAACATGATTATGGTGGGCGCGGCGGGCACCCGCTTCGCCAACGAGAAGGACCAGGGCTACATGACCCAGAAGCTCAACGGCCCCGTCTTTGACCAGATGCACAAGGACGACCTGGGCTACGTCTGGGCCATCTCCGACCAGGCCGCCGTGGACGCCTCCGGCCGCACCAAGCGCAACCTGGACCTTGAATACGTCTCCGCCGACACCCCTGAGGAGCTGGCCGCCCTCATGGGCGTGGACCCCGAGGGCCTGGCCAAGACCATCAGCGACTTCAATTCCTACGTGGACGCGGGCTACGACCAGGAGTTCCGCCGCAACGCCGACGAAATGGCAAAGCTGACCGCCCCCTACGTGGCGGTGGCCCTGGTGCCCTGCGAGATCATCACCTACGGAGGCATCGCCCGCAACGTGGACGCGGAGGTCATCCGGGCCGACGGCAGCAGCATTCCCGGCCTGTACGTGGCCGGCGAGGCCAGCGCCAACAGCGCCTACATGGGCTTTACGCTGGACAACTGCTTCGTCTGGGGCCGCATCGCCGGCGCCAACGCCGCAAACTACGCGAAATAAGAGATTTATGGGAAAAGTGCCGGGAAGCTACGCTTCCCGGCACTTTTTTCGTATGGTTTCCAAAAGGAAACTATACCACAAAATTATACTTACCTTACAAGCCGCCGGGCGCACTCTATAATATGGAAATAAGGGGCGGATTCGACGCGCTCCGAATCGAATATCCAAGGGGGGACCCGGGATGAATGAAAAAGCCAAAAAGTACGTCGACATGTTCCGCAGGGTGAAGATCGCCTCGGCCGCCACCGTGGACGCCGGGGGGCATCCCCACAGCCGCATCTTCAACGTGATGATCGCGGCGGACAACGGGATGTATATCGTCACCTCGAAGGTCAAACCCTTCTATGAGCAGCTTGTGAGGACGGGGAGGTGGCCCTCTCCGCCATGTGCCCGGACTGCCAGTCCCTCAAGTTCACGGGCAAGCTCCGGGTGGCGGGTAAGGAGTGGGTGGACGAGGTTTTCAAGCAGAACCCCGGCATGAACGAGGTCTACCCCGGCGAGAGCCGCTACATCCTGGACGCGTTTCACATCTACGAGGGCCGGGGGGAGTGGTTCGACCTGCTGAATTACCCCATCAACCGAGAGACCTTCGCCTACGGTGGGGAAGAGGAGGAGCAAAACGGCTTTCTCATCACCCCGGACTGCATCGGCTGCGGGGCCTGCGCGGAGGCCTGCCCGCAGAAGTGCATCGCGCTGGGCGCGCCCTACGTCATTGCCAAGGAGCACTGCCTCCAATGCGGGCTTCGCGTGGAGAAGTGCCCCGCCGGCGCGGTGCGCCGGGAGCAACTCTAGATAGAATAGGACTGATCGAATGAACGACCTTGCCGGACTGCTCCGGGCGGTGGGGGCCATCTACGTGGACCGCTGGGACTGGTTTTTGAATCTCCTGCTGGTGCACATGGGCCTGTCCGCCACCGCAATCCTGATCGCGGGGACCCTGGGGCTCCTCCTGGGCGTGCTGATTGCGGAATGGCCCCGGTTTTCGGGGGCGGTCATGGGCGTGACTAACGTGTTTTACACCATTCCGGCCATCTCCCTTCTGGGCATCCTCATCCCCTTCCTGGGCATCGGGAACAAGACCGCCGTGGCCGCCCTCACCATCTACGGCCTCATGCCCATGGCGCGCAACACCTACGCGGGCCTCACGTCCATTGACAAGGACATCGTGGAGGCCGCCCGGGGCATGGGCAGCACCCGGATGCAGGTTCTGCTGCGGGTGAAGCTGCCCCTCGCCATGGGGGTTATCCTGGCGGGGGTGCGGAATATGACGGTCATGGCCATTTCCGTCTGCTCCATCGCTTCCTTCGTCGGCGCGGGGGGCCTGGGCGTGGCTATTTACCGGGGCATCACCACCTACAACGCGGCCATGACCTTCGCGGGCAGCATTCTCATCGCCGCGCTGGCGCTGGTGTGCGACCCGCTCCTGGGCCGCGTGGAGAAACATTTTAAGAAGAAATGGAGAATGAACGGATGAAAAAACGGATTTTGGCTGCCTCCATGGCGGCGCTCCTCCTCCTGTCCGCCGCCGGGTGCGGCGGGAAGAAGGACGCAGGCCCCGTGAAGATTGCCACCAAACCCATAACCGAGCAGTATATCCTGGGCGAGATGCTCTCTCTGCTCATCGAGGACGCGGGCTACAAGACCGAGATCGCCAAGGGCGTGGGCGGCGGCACCAGCAACATCCAGCCCGCCATGGAGAAGGGGATTTTGACCTCTATCCCGAGTACACGTCCAGCGGGTACGTGATGGTGCTGGGCCACAAGGCGGACGAGGCCGCAGACGACGAGAAGTTTACCCAGCTTCAGGAGGAGTACCACGAGAAATTCGGCATGACCTGGCTGGGTCTCTACGGCTTCAACAACATCAAAAGCGAGCAAGAACACCCACGGGAGGTTATGGTATGGCGACCCTGATGCAGATCAACGAACGCCTGCGCGAAGGAAAACGGGATTTCGAGCACCTGTACCGTGCAATTATTGCCAACGGAAGCAAGATCGCGGCGGAGTACATGGAGGACGGCGCGATTCAATATATCACCTATACGGAGTATGGTAAGCGAGTGCGTACCTGTGCCTCCCATATCCAGGCTCTGCTGGGAAAGGGAAGGCAGGGCTCCTTTGTGGGCCTGCGATGGGATACCAATCCCAACTATCCCACTTTGGTCTGGGCCATCCTCATGGCCGGCTATAAGCCGGTCCTCATCGACTACCGCGCCACAGGCGGCAGCCTGGCCCACCTCCTGCGCCAGACAGGTGCGGTGGCTCTCATTACGCCCGATCCCCTTCCCCTGCCGGGCGGAGTGCTGAGGATTCAACCCGGGACAGTGCTCAAAAACAGCATGGCCCTCTATTTTGAGGAGCATTGGGAGGACGAGATGGCCCTTTGCACCTCAGGCACGACGGCCAGCTCCAAGGTGTTTGTCTACAACGGCGCGGCCATTATTGGGCAGCCCATCGATGGCAAGGTCATTATTGAGCAGAAGGAGGACTTCATCTATGATGGAGACATCAAGGTGCTGGCCTATCTGCCCATGCACCATATTTTCGGTTTTGTGGCCCTCATGGTGCACTTTTCGGTGTACGGCAAGGTGCTGGTCTATCCCAAGGACCGCAGCGCCGCCACCACCCAGGAGTGCTGCCGCCTCCACGGTGTGACCCATATTTTCAACGTGCCGCTGTTTTGGAACAGTATCAACCAGGGAATCTGGCGCAAGGCAAAGCAGACGGGGCAGACGAGGAAGCTCCAAAGCCTCATCGCCGTCAGCCTGAGAATGCAGCGGATCGCTCCCAAATTTACCCGGCGGTTCC